>JAHDEF010000003.1 GCA_020628975.1 Aquimarina sp.
CTGGAGATTCTGTTACTGTTATATCTGGACAAACAAATCCTTTAATCGGAAGCACAAGCCCAGTAGCTAATTTTTCTTTCGACAGTTCTAATGGAGACGGCATATATACTTTAGTAGTTACCGATGGTAATGGGTGTATGGCAGCGGATACATTAAATATAAATTTCCCTCCAGAAATACAAATAAATACGGAAATATTAAATGGTTGTATTCCTAACGCTACAGTTACAGATCCGATTGCAATAAGAATAGCAATAACCGATCTATCTGGGATTGCTCCTGGTGGAAATTATATTCACAGATGGTATGCGCAAGGAACAGATCCTGCTTCATTACCTGCATTTTCATCACCATTCTCAAGTGATAACCCAATATTCATAAATGATACAGGCATTACTTCAGCAGGAATATATGTTGTTGAAGTCCAAGATGAAGCAAGCGGGTGTCCTGTTACGGATACTTTCGAGATTTTAGCACCTGTAACAGCGAGCTTAACTGCTAATGACCCTATTCGATGTGATGCTAGTGGGAATATTCCTTCAAATCGATTTGTATATGAAGCTGCATTGTCAATTATGGGAGGTGTTGGGGTTCCCTATGATTTAGAAGTTTTTGATGGTACAGGAACAGAAATTACGGATCAGATAAGTATTGTAGATCGTGATACCGCAACTCCAAGGTTTTTATTTACAAGTGCATTCGATACAGATGCGAGAAGAGCGATTAGCATTCGAGTTATAGATAATGCAACCCCAGTAAATTGTCAGTTAGCTACGCCAACCACTTTCAGTATAGAAGTTCCCGAATTCCCAAGTGCGACAATAGAATTTGAGCCTATAGAATGTAATAACGGAAATACCAATATCACTATTAATGCAACGCCTACTTCTGAAACCTTAGAATATCGTTTTTGTGGTGAAGATTGTACCGAGGCAGATTTAGAAGCACTAGCTTTTGTTTCTGGTGCTAACGTAGCTAATGGTATTGAAGCAGGAGTATTTAGGTATCAAGTAAGGAATAGCTTAGGTTGTATTTTTTCTGATGACTTTAACATAGAAGAGCCTAGTGTACTCTCTGTAAATACAGATGATTCAGAACCAGTTACTTGTGGTTCTTTAGGTTCAGGAAGTGATGGTATTATCAGGGCTCAAGCCTCTGGTGGAGCTCTTGGTGGAGCTGCTGTTAGATATACTTATGAGTTAGTAGGTAATGGAACTATTAGAACAAGAGAAAATATTACTTCTCAAGCTACGTTTAACAATATCGTAGCAGATATTACATATCAGTTAACAGTTACTGTTTTAACTAATAGTGGTGTGCCAACTTCATGTACATTAACAAGACCAATCACCTTACCAAATAATCCATCGTTTGAAGATATTGGTTTTGAGACTGAGGTAACAGATTGTAACAGCGGGGTATCATTATATTTTGTGTTGGATAATGCTAATGATGCATCTCAATTAGAAATAGGTGTAGAGGGAGCAGATTTTGTAAGCCCTGAAATAAGTGCTACGGATGATGTAGCGCGTTTTGGTAATACTGATTTTACATCAGAACCGTCGGATATTACATTTAGTACGGGTATTGCCAATTCACCAGAAGCTCAACAACGTTACTTTAGAATTACAAACTTGCCATTTAAAACGGCAGGAGAAGAATATGTTATTCGAGTGAGAGAATTGGGTACCTTAAATAATTGTCCTACTACGTTAGAATTTCCAGCTGAAGTTAATCCTTTCATCACGATTACCGAAGTCAATCCTACACCAACTGGTGCTTGTACAGCAGATACAGGAACATTAGAGGTTGTTTTTGAGGTTAGTGATACTAGTCTGTTAGGTGAAACGTTTACTGCTGAAGTTTTTGATGGAACCACTTCATTAGGAACACCTGGTAGTGGAGTAATCACGACTTCTCCAGGAACGTTAATTATTACAGGTTTACCTGAAATTACTACAGCTACGGTGGTGGTAAGTAGTGGAAGTTGTGAAGCTACGGCACCTTCACCAGCTTTACCTGTAAATCCCATGCTTGAAAATCCAAGTGGTGGTTCAACTTTAGCTAATTGTAATGACAATGCTGTTTTAAGTTTATCTGCTAGTGGTGGTAGTGGTAATTATAGTTTCTCTATTACAAATATCAATGCTGCTGCGCCAGGAACTTTTGGGGCTTTAGGAACGAGTTCTTTTGAAATGAACTCGAGCGAAGCAGTTGCTTTAGATAGTAGAATAACATTAGTTGAGAACATTTCAAGTCCAACTATTGCGCAACAAGCTGTTATAGATAGTGATCCGTTTGTTTTTGGATTAGTAGATGTTTGGGTAAGAGATTCAAATCTATGTGTTGCAGGTCCTGTACCTGTTGGAGTAAGAAGAGTAAATACACCAAGTTTTACAATTTTAGATATTGCTAATGAGTGTGATGGAAACTCTTTTGATGTTTCGTACCAAATAGGAAACTATGATGCTAATCAAACGTATCGTATATCAGGTTCCTACAGTGAAAATATAAACGCTGCATCTTTAACTGCTGTAACTGCAACAACAGTAACAGGTACTTTTACAGTTAGTAATAGAGGAGATTTTGATATTAATTTATCAGGAAACGCTACTGCCTGTACCGTACCGGCATCGTTTACTATTTTTAGTCCATTTACGACTACGGTTACCGCAGGAAATGCCAATTGTGATGGAAGTATTACAGGTATTAGTATCGCTGCGCTAAATAATGGTTTTGTAAACCCTAATAGAAGCGTTGTTTACGAATTATATCAAGGCACAGATACCTCAGGAGGAGTTATTGATATCCCTCAAACGGTAAATGCTGCAAATCCGGGTAGTATTACATTTAATACAGGCTTAGTAACGGCTACTAGTTATTTGGTAGTAATAAGAGATATTTTTGATCCATCTAACGGTTCAAGCGCAAGAGTTTGTGAAAGAAGTTTCCCTGTAGCTCCTGTTGATGCCATTCCTTCTATAACAGTTTCTAATGAAACACCAGTTTCACCAAGCTGTCCTAATACGGCAACGGGTAGTGTAGAAATCACGGTTTCTCCAGATACGGTATCCATTTCTGAATATGCGTTGTTCTTTTATAGTTCTGCAGTTGCAGCTGATAATCATGCTTCAACACCATCAACTAATGTAACAAGGCAAACCACACCCGCTTTCTTTGGTTTAGAAGATGGTTTCTATGTTGCAGAAGCAACTATTGATGGAACGGTATGTTCAACAGCAAGTTCTCGATTTGAAATTCAAGACCCTGTTTTACCAGTTATAGCGGACTTCAACATAGTAGGCAATCAGGTGTGTAACAACACCACCGAAACAGGTGAACGTTCAGCGAGTATCAGCATTACTTTCCCAACGTTACCAGATGATGGTGATTATGTGTATAGAATTGTAAGAGCAGGTAATTTCGATAGTGGTGATGTAGGTTTTGATAATACGAGTGATAATCCTATTTTGATTGAAAATATTCCTTTTCCAGAGGTTACAGGTCAGACATTTACGTATACTGTAAGCATTACAGATAATAGTCGTCCGACTTGCCCTCAGGCATCAATAGGTAGTCAAAATATCACTTTTACTGCTTGTCCAGAGTTTGTGCCTGATCCTGAAGTAGTCGATATTCAGGTGTTACCTACGGCCGTAGCTTGTAGTGATGAAGAGTTATTTGATATCAGCTTTAGAGTTACTGATACAGGAGATCCAAATTTCCCATTTACATACGACGTATTTGGTGGTCCACCTTTCGTAAATGATAACGGAAATAATATAACTGTAGATCAAGTTGATTTGACAGGTTTAAGTGTCGATGATAGAGATGATTATCAAATCACGTTGATATCTCTTGATCCTGATAACTACGTTTTTTCAGAAAATAGGGATGTGATTACAATTCCATTATTGTCACCAGGAGACCTATTTATTCCGAACCCACTTAGCGTTTCTTTAGTAGATGTTACGCCTATTTGTACAGGAAATGCTTATACTGAAAGTTTAGAACTAAGAGTTCCTGATGGCTTGGGTACAGGTCCATTTACATTTGAGCTTTTCCCAGTGGTTGACAATTCAGATCCTGATAATATTATTTTAGGAACTTCTTTAGGAACAGATACCCCTGTAGCAAGAACTTCTACCGCTTTTTCGGTGAATACTAATGGAAATTATAGAGTAGTAGTAACGGACAATACAACAGGAGGTCCTTGTAGTGCAATTACAGATTTTCCAATTGTGTTACCAAACCCATTAAATGCTACACTAACGCCATTAGATGTTTGTCTTCCAGATACTGATTTAAGAGTTAATATCACACCAGGAAGCTCACGTCCAACACGATACCGTTACTATCGATCGGGTACTACGCCGCCAACATTTGATAATCTTATCACTACAACCACTTCTCAATTCAATATTCAAGATATTGATGAAGCAGGAACTTGGACAATAGAGATAACCAATGATGATGGTTGTATCTTTTCTTTAGGTGATGTTATTATTAATGCAACTTTAGCAACAACTAATGTTAATAGATTTAACCCTACTTGTACGGCTGATGGAGATGTACCTGGAGATGGAGCTACGATTTCATTTATGGTCACTGGAGGAACAAGTAGCTATTTGTACACCTTTGATGAGGTAACTACAGATACCAATGGTGATGAAGTTTTAACACCTGTGACGAGATCAGATGTTGCTATTTCAGGAACAAATGCAAACCCAACTTTCGGATTTGATAGATCGATGTTCGACGGTGCTACGATTCAAATTTCTATTAACGACAGCAATGTCGATGGAACCTGTAATTTGTCAATCACCGAACGTTTTGGACCCTTATATCCTGAAAATCTAACAGCTGGTTTTATGACCAATGCTATACTTTGTGAAGGTGAATCAGGTTCGATAGTAATCGATATGCCTACTTCAGGATCAGGGGCATTTACCTATACATTTTATGAAGCTGATTTATTTGTGGATGTTGCTACTAGTACACCGCTTCAGGGTCCATCGAATATACCATCATACAGCACTGAAAATCAGTTAAATGTAATTTATGTTGTAGACGACACGAATACAGGCTGTCGATTTATTTCTAGCGCCATTGCCATTTCAGATACTACTGTTCAAGCAGATAATATAATGGCTACAGACATTACTTGTTTGAATGCTAATGCAGGTAGCGTAACAGTTAATGTTTCTAGAGGTTCGGGTACATTTAGATATGAACTTTTAGATCCTAACGATACGAGTCTTCCTGCAATAGCGACTATTGATAAGACACCTGCTGATACTGATAACCGTCAGGCTGTATTTACAAGCTTAGTACCAGATGAATATTTAGTGCGTATTACAGATACAGGCAATAGCTGTCCTACTTCAATAGAAACAGAAACGGTGCGCGTTGCCGCAGTTTCAGATATCGAGATTAGGGATATTATAGGTTTTGCTTGTGACGATGCAAGTGGTGCAACATTTATCTTTTCTGTATTTGAGCCAGGAATCACGCTACCAGCACCTTATGAAATAGGTATTAACGGGGCTACTCCTGTTGATCCATCAGCAAATTTAACGGATGATTTTTACACCTTCGATGAAGCTGATGCAGCAGGGATTGTTCCTGCTGGGATTAATATTTCCACATCACAGAGAGAACGTTTCTATGTAGTAACGGGTTTACCAATTGGTGTAGAACACGATCTAATTATTTTGAATAATAGTACAAGAGGAGGAACAGGCTGTACAAGATCTGCTCAATTACTACAAAATACAGATCCTATAGAGGATATCAGAGGATTTGCTTGTGATGATGATGGAGGTGCCACTTTTATTTTCTCAGTACCAGGAAATGATCCTGGACCTTTCTTAATTAGTGTAAATGGTGGACCAGATATCGACCCATCGGCAGACCTTAATGATAACTTTTACACGTATGCCGAAGCTGCTGCTGTATCGCCTGCTGTTATTCCATCAGTTTTCCCAATACCTGATGCTTCAGAGCAAAATGAATTCTATATCGTAACTGGCTTACCAACGGCAATAGATAATGTGTTAATAGTTACAAGCGATGATTCTCGTGGAGGTACAGGTTGTGAGCGTGAGGCTGTTTTGAGAAGAGATACCGATGTAATTGATACGATTACAGTAACACCTACAGGGATTACAAATTGCCCTAGCGATAGCGTGATTACCTTGGGTTCAGCTATTGTAAACTTTACTATTGGTACTAGCACAGCTACTGATTTTGAGATGACCTTATTAGATGCAGATACCTTTGCACCTGTAGGAGGGATATCACCGTCAAATCCAATAGTAACAACAGTAGCCAATATTGACTTTACGTTTACTAATTTACCAGCTGGAGATTATGTAGTGCAAGTTTATGAGACAGGGTCAAGTTGTGGAACCATTTCTGACCCATTTACTATAGAAGAAATACCACCATTAGTAGCACCTACAGTTTTAAGTAATTTTCCTGCTAATTGTAATGAAGATGCTTTAGTAACGGTTACAGCTTCAGGAGGAAATCCTTTCGATACAGGTGTTCCATACGAGTACGCTATAAGATTGGATGGAGATGTTACTCCAGTAACTTCACTTCCTTTTGCTCAAGATGATTCTTTTGAAATAGCTATAACTCCTCCGGCAACTTCAGCGATGTACGAACTATATGTTCGTGATGAAAATAATTGTATTGTTCGAGGAGCTAATTTTACCATAACCCGTACACCAGAACCGGAAGTTTCTATTGTAACGCCTGTAAGTAGTAATCAATGTAATGGAACTAGTAATTTCCCAGTAACCATACGTATTGATAATTACGTAAGTACACGAGCTCCATATCGAGTAGAAATTCAACAAGGAACGGAAATTACCAACCAAATCCTTAACGTTGATGAGGGTACTTTTGAGGCAGAAATTAGTTTACCTAGAAGAGGTAACTTTACAATTAACGTTTTTGATAATATTGGTTGTAATGATGCAGGGAATGCCTTTGAAGTTCGTGAGGCATTAACAGCAATGATTGATCCAACTCCTACAGCTAATTGTGATGGTACGATTACAGATATTAATGTGACCATATCTGGTGGTTCTGCTGACCCAGCTAATGTTACTTATGAATTGTTTAGAAATGGAATTTCTATAGTTGGTGCTCAAGCTGCACCAAACTTTGCTTCTTCTCCTCTTTTGATCACAGGAGCAGATTACGAAGTTGTGGTAAGAGATACATTCGAAACTATAAATGGTACACCTTTAGCAAGGGCATGTAGTGCTACAACAATACCGATTAATATTCTACCGATCGAGCGTTCTACACCCGATGAAATCATTGAAATTTCACCTATTACATGTACAGATGATACAGATGGTGGATTAAGATTACCATTGGATGCAGCCTTAGGTACTAGTCCAGCTTTACCAATAGAATTTGCATTATATATTTATACAAGTGAGGTAGATGCATTGGCGGCAATTGCTGAAGTTCAAACGAGTGGAGTAGCTCCTTCAACAGGAACACAAATTGGTACAGTACAATCGAGCGATCTTTTTAGCAACTTAGATGATGGTTGGTATGCAGGTTTCGTGATTAACAATAGTTGCTATACAGCTTTCCCAATACCTGCTGAGTTGGTCAATCCAGATCCTCATGTGGTAGCTGATATTACCGGAACTGTAATTGAGGGAAGTTGTAATCCAAATCAAAACCCTATATATCGAATTAGTGTAAATGACGTAGCAGGTATCGAGCCTTACTTCTATCAAATTGATGGAGGTCCAAGGATCTTAATACCAGGTACGGATGTGGTTGATGATACTACGATTATTCCTCCATTGGAAGTAGATGTTAACTTAACACCAGGCCCGCATACGATAACCTTTAGTGATAGTGTGAACCCTATTTGTTTTGTTGGACCATTACGTCAAGAAAGTCCGATAATTCCTGAATTTAGACTTCCAGAAATTGCGGTTTCTCAATCAGCTGCTTTTGATTGTTTAAGTGATGAAGTTGTAGATATCGTAGTAACAGGAAATAGAACTACTACCTATGAAGTAGCTGCTTTTAGAACCGATGGTTCTTTAGTTACACCTATCCCATCTATGTTAGCGATTCAACGTACTGCTCCTGATGACGATGAATTTACAGTACAATTCACATTAACAGAACCTGGTACATATGTGTTTGAAGCAACAGACACTGCAGGTAATGGTTGTAGTGTGGTTTCTGATCCATATAGTTTTGAAAACGTTGAACAATTAAGTGCAAGTTTAATTGGTGTGCCAATGGTTGATTGTGTGGGTGATGAAGATGCTGCAATAACGTTCAGAGTTGATAATTTTGAAGGATTCTTAGCTTATGATATTACACCGCGACCAACAGGAAGTACGTTCCCTATAATAGTGGATACAGCTACAATAACAGATCCTAATAGAGAAATTAGTTCACCAGCCATTTTCGGTGCTGGAGATTATGTGTTGACGGTTACAGCAGTTGCTGATATTTCTGGAGCACCCCAAAGTGTCAGATCGGAATGTACTGCTACTAGAATGGATGTAAGCGTGGGCGATCCTAATACTCCTGTAGAATTGAGAGTCAATGATGTCGATCCTATTACTTGTAGTAATGAAGCGGATGGTGTTGATATTGTTGCTCAAGGATTATTTGGTAATCCTCCATACGAATTCCAACTGAGAAGAATTGCTCCGACAGTAGCGGATATTCAATTATTCGGAATGACACCAGTTAATGATACAGGTGTTTTCGCAGGAATAACTGAGCCTGGTACCTATGAGATAAGTATTAGAGATAGTAAAAGTTGTGAAGTGTTAATGCCAACGGAGATTGTTATTGAAGAATTTAGAAGCCTACCAAGTGTTTCTATAACCACGGTTCAACCAAATTGCCCTGGCGATAGAGGTTCAATAGTGGTGGATGCTACCATAAATAATAGTATTTCAGGTGAAGAAAATCCAATTATTTACCGATTACTTCAGTTAGATAATGCGGCAGGAGATAACCCAAGAACGGTGATAGGAAGAAATGCCACTTTAGCTTCAGGAGTCTTTACTGCACGAGAAATTTTTGAAGATCAATTGGCAGGTCTGTTTAATGAACCTGATAGAATTTTCTATCAAGTTGAAGTTGAAGATCGCTTTGGTTGTACTATGGTTTCTAATATAGATTTTATTAGACAACCTCAACCATTAGATATACAATTGGTGCAGGTTGAAATTCCTATGAGTTGCGATATTCGTATTCAAGCTCAAGGTGAAACGGAACAAGTACGTTTTAGAGCTGAAGGTGGTACAGGTGCATTGACTTTTGAAGTTTTAGCAGCTAATGAAGATGGATCTATCCGAGAGCCAGAACAGGTATTAACTTCTTCATTAAACTTTAATGATTTAGATAGTAATGGCAACCTTATTACACCAATAGTCCTTAATTCAGGTGACCCGAACGAAGCTTTATTCGAATTGATTCCAGGGTTTAATTATATCAGAGTAACGGATGCCAACGGTTGTTCGGAAACTACTTTTTATCAAGTAGGAAATCCACCTTTACCTATTGAGGCTACAATTACCGCATTGCCTGATAGCGATGGCGTATTATGTCAAGACACTACAGGAATTGTAAATATTATTGGAAACGCTAGAGGAGGTGTAGGTGATTACACATACGAAGTGGTTTTAATAGTCCCTGATAATAGTCAGCCTACAGGGTTTAGAGAGTTAACAGCTGCGGATTCACCTAGGATTCCTGTTATTTTGGGAGAGATTGAAAATCCAACCTCTACTTTATTTACAAATTTAGTAGGCTTAAGATTCGATAGAACACCTCTTGCCGATGGAGGTAATGGGTTACCAGCCGATATGACTTATGGATATAAAATTACGTCGGGTAGTTGTCCCGTATTCATAGAGCCATTTGACTATAATGAGCGCTTAATAAATATAGAACCTATTGAAATAACTAGACCTTCTTGTGCCAATGAAGAAGATGCATCGATTGCTGTTACTTTTGCAAATCCTATGTTGGCTGATGCTGGCGAATATAGTGTAACGATAATTCGAGAAAGTAGACCTGACGGATCAGGAAATTTCGAACTAATAAATGCAGAAGCTAGACTATTTAATTTGACAGATGATATTGCTCAATCAAGAACTGTTACATTCGACAATTTATTTGATGGGAATTATTTGATTCGAGTTAACAGTGCTGACGGTTGTTTAGTTGTTGACCAAATAAGAATAGAACCAAAAGAGCCTCTTGTAGTTCGAGAAGTATCACGTACCCCTGTAGACGTATTTATAGACCCTGATACAGGAAGTCGAGAAAGTGACGTTTGTCAAGGAGATAATTATAATATTACTTTTGAAATAGAAGGTGGTACACCTCCTTATTTTTATCAGTTGATTGAAGCAAACTCTGAAGAGCCTTTAGACCCTGAGCTTAATTTATGGGGTATTGTTAATCAAGTCGATTTTGACATAACCAATGTAGATGGACCTGGTTTTTATGTTGCTATAGATCAAAGTTTAATTGATGAGAATACGCAATACGAGTTATTTGTTATAGATACAGGTAATGGATTTGTTCGAAACCTCGATCAAGCTACGATTGATGATACAGACGCTACAAATAATAGTTTTAGATACAATGTAAATGAATCAGATACTATTTTACCAGAAACAGTTTGTAGAACATTTAGTACTTCATTCGAATTTGTAGCTCCTATTTTAGACCAGTTTGTGGTGGAGCCATTTGTGAATTGTATTCCATTAGTAGCAGGAGATGTACTGACTTATAATTTGAGAGTTGTAGTTCCTGATGAGTTGGGCTTAAATCCTGATGGACTTACCTACATAGCTTATGTTGATGATGGAACAGGAAATTATACGAATAGATTGAATGCAGGGCAACCAGAAGAAATAATTTTACAAAGTGGTTTTGTTCCTGATTTGGATGATAATATTATTGCCAATGTGCCTGCAGGAGAAGTTTATATCGGCTTAAGATACCAATACATTAATAGAGTAGGTGATGAAGTGGTTTGTTATACCTTTGAGACTAATGGCGGAAGTATCAATCCTGACTTTGAAAACTTAACAATCGATCCATTAAATAGTACTTTCGAAGGAGAAGTTATGGACTTACCAGCCTTCAATGAGTTAATGTTCGAAACCAATTTTACAAGCGGCAATAATACCCTTGTAGAAAACGCTCTATTTATAGAAGCGATTGGACTAAACCAATACAGAATCCAAGGTCTTGATGGTTTTGGTACGGGCAGTTATTCTTATGAGGTAATTAATAACAATAATGCTTCTACCATTTCCGTTTCATCTAACGGTGAATTTAATATTACGGAAACAGGTAACTATAGCATCAGAGTCATTTCAAGAACAAATTTAGAAAGTACGGATGATAGACTTATTCCTCAGGAATGTGACGTGACTGAAAATGCTTTATTGAAATTTATTGATTTAGAAATCCCTAATGTATTCTATCCTGATAGTGATAACACAGAACAATCATTCTGGTATCCGGATCAAATTCTTTTTGATAATATTCCAGGAGGAAGTAATCTTGAGGATTTTAGAAATATGGAAGTAATGGTATTTGACCGCTATGGAAGATTGATTCAAGAATTTAAAGGGTTAAAAGATCGTAGAAATGGTGAAGGATGGGATGGAACTTATGAAGGAAGTAGAATGCCTAGCGGTGACTATTGGTTCTTAATTAAGTTAAATGATAAGGATAATCGCGAATTTACAGGGCACTTTACACTTTATCGTAAATCGGGTAACTAGTAAGTAAGAAAATGAAGAAATTAATTAAATATGTATTAGGATTTTGTCTTGCTTATCAGGCCTCAGGGCAAGAGCAAACATTACCTATCATCAATCAGTATATTGCCGATAATCCATTTTTATTATCAGCAGCTTATGCGGGTATTGGTGATTGTTGGCAGGCTCGATTTACGGGTTTTGAACAGTGGGTAGGTTTGTCAGATGCTCCTTCTACACAGTCCTTATCTATTGATGGTAGAATTGCCAACAGAAGTGGTATTGGTGCCGTGATTTTTAACGATAGCAATGGTTTTACGGAGCAAAAGGGGGTACAGCTATCTTTTGCACATCATGTGACCTTATCGGAATATAGAAGACAATACCTATCATTTGGTATTAGCTACAAACTACAGCAATTTACCATTGATAGCTCAAATTTTAATAGGATGTTATCAGATAGCCCTGTAGGTGATATACAACGTACCGATAATAATTTTGATGTCAGTATTCTATACCGTCATCAATCTTTTTTCATAAGTGCAAATGCCATTAACTTATTAAATAAAGATATTCTTGATTTTAACAGTTTAGAACCGGCACAAATTCAAAATTACTATGTGTATTCGGGTTTTACTTTTGATAATTTAATCAAAGAAGTACAATATGAGCCTTCGATTTTATATAGAAGATTTTCAGGCGACGAGCGTTCAACTTTAGATGTTAATTTTAAGATCAGAAAGTTTTATAGAGATAGTTATTTCTGGGCAGGAATCTCAGCTAGAGGTTTAATTGATCAATCGTTTAAACCTGTTTCAGTAGCACCCTTAGTAGGTATAAAAAGACAAAAATTCTACTTTGCTTATGGATATCAAATAAACACCAATGAATCCTTAGCATTAACTGCTGGAGGTTCTCATTTAGTAACTATAGGTATCGATTTTGCGTGTAAGAAAAGTTCTTGTGGATGTACTTTTTAAATTTGAAATGACTTCTTAACACTTACTGTCAATTATTATAGATGAAAAATACTTCTTTACTAATAAAATTTCTATTTGGTTATTTTATCACTTCTTCAATCGTGTATACTTATGCTCAAGTCTCTGAATCGAATTTATTACTCAGACTAAATTGTGGAGGTAATGACGTTATGGTCAATTCAAAGCTTTATGAAGAAGATCTTTTTTTTGATAACGGGGGAATATTCAGCAACTTTGATAACAACGATATTTTAATTACTACTGAAGATGTAGTTTATAAGACTGAACGGACACAGAACGGAGGTTTTTCATATACTATTCCTATTACCAATGGAACTTATACGGTAAGACTACATTTTGCAGAGATTTTTTTTGGAGCACCTGGTAAGGGAAATGACGGAGTAGGAAAAAGAGTATTTAGCGTTGATGCAGAAGGAAACAGAATTATATCGAGTTTAGATTTAAATGAAGCTGTAGGAACGCTTACAGCGCATATAGAAGAACATCAGGTTGCTATTCTTGACGGAGAAATGAATCTAAATTTTATTGACGAAATAAATCAACCTAAAGTTTCTGCTATAGAAATTTACGGTTCAGGAACCATAACCAGGCCGCCAGATACTTCTTGTGAGTGGGAAACATTATCTGATAGCTCATTGCCTAGATTAGAATCACAAAGTATTGTTGTTAACAACTTATTATACGTGTTTTCAGGCTTTACAAATGGGCTAAAAATAACAGGACTTACAGAATCATACGACGCTTTTTTAGATGAATGGACAACTCTCGCACCAATGCCTACCCCTGTTACCCATATGGGTATTGTAAGTGTAGGTAATCAAATATGGATATTAGGTGGTTTTATAGGCGATCACCCAGGTATAGCAACAGATTTGGTTCAAATTTATAATATTGATACAAATTCTTGGAGTACAGGAACACAATTGCCAAATGCAAGAGGTTCGCTTGCTGCAGCTAAAGAAAATAATTCGATTCATATTATTGGGGGATTGTTACCTGATCGTGTAACCGATGTTGGGGAACATTATGTGTTTAATACAGAAAACACTTCTTTGGGATGGCAGCAACTAGCAGATATGCCAGAACCTAGAAATCATCATAGTGCTGCCGTAGTGAATGGTAAACTTTATGCTATCGGGGGTCAAAGAGGACACGATATGGGAACTGATGATCAAAAATTTTTACATGAGTATGACCCGAATAATGATTCTTGGACTAGAAAAGCAGATTTAGTTGGAGATCGCTCTCATTTTGAGCCGGGAACGATAGTTTATGATGGTAAAATTATCATTGTAGGGGGTAGAAATGGAGGGCAATTTTTTAAGGAAATTACGGAATATGATCCTATTAACGATGTATGGACAGAGCTTTGCACACTTCCAGATAAAGTACTTGCACCAGTAGCAAAAGTTATAGGCACGGAATTAATTGTAGCAAATGGGGGAATAAACGGGACGTGTTGTCCGACGACCAGAACGCTTGGTGTTGATTTATTTTCTGGAGTAACTTTAAATAGCTTAAATCATATTCCAGAAATTCGTAATAACATTTCAGCATACCCAAACCCTTCTGAAGGGACCATAAAATTTAGAGCTAGTAATCCTTCTTTCATCTTTTCAGTACAAGTTTTTGATGCCAATGGTAGTTTAGTATATGAAAATAATGAAGTATTTCCTGAAAAAGGAATAGATTTGAGAGAGCTTCATACGGGAATGTATTTTCTTAAAATTATTACAGGAAAAGAAATTCTAGTAGAAAGTCTTATGATGAAGTAACTTTTAAAGCTTATTTGTGCAAACGATTTTTCAAAATAGCTAAGGAACACTGTAGCTTGACTGTTTTAGTAACAGCTATGGGTACAGTGTTTTTAACGGTTAGTATTTGATCTTTAATACTAATTTTTAAAATATAGGCATCTCCAAAATAATAGCATTTAAATACAACACCTTCAATTCCATTTTTGCTATCGTTGATTGTAATTTCGTTAGGATATAGAATTATTTTTTTATCGGGAAGACTTTTGTCAAATAGGCTCGCAAAAACTTCATTTACCTCTGAAAATAATGAGGCAGTATAAACGCCTTTGGGATTATTGAATATTTCTTTGGGCGTATTTTTTGTTACAATTTCTCCTTGTTTCATGATAATTACTTCATCTGAAAAAGGAAGTACATCACTCTTATCATGTGTTGCCGTAATACAACTGATGTCATTCGATTTTAAATAGTCAAATAAGCGATAACGCAGTTCATTCTTACGAAAGTGGTCTATCTGGCTAAAAGGCTCATCTAAAAGGAGGATTTCAGGTTCATTTGCCAAGACTTTAGCAAGTGCTACACGTTGTTTTTGTCCCCCGCTAAGATTTTTAACTTTTATATCTTTAAAAGCTAATAAATCAACCACCTCTATCAATTCTAAAGCCCTTTGTTCTCGCTCTTGCATGTAAAATCGAGATAAATGCTCTGCTACATTTTCAAAAACGGTCGTGTAGGGCATTATATCAAGTTCTTGAGTCAGAAACTTCATTAATGAATGTCCAGGTACTAAATGATGCTCTGGCCCTAATAATCGTTTGCCGTTATAGTGGATAGATCCACTATCTAGATCTAATAACCCATAAATAGCTTTTAAAAGGGTGCTTTTTCCACAGCCACTTTCTCCCATAATAGCTATATGCTGCCCTTTTTCCAGACTAAAAGAAATATTATTTAGTGTAATCTTATTTTGATAAGCAAAGGAAATTTCTTCTACGACCAGCATAGTTCTGTATTTTTAACAAAAATAGGCTTAAAGCTGAAAACTAATTCCAGAATAGATACCAAAAATATAAGGCCTAAAATTAGTTTCGCTATTGAAGGCATTCCATTGTATCTTAACAGTAGGTTCTAGGTTAAATTTTATGGTTTTGTTAATATTATAGTGTAATCCAATTCCGAAGTTATTAGAAAAAACAGTTGGATTTAGGTTATTAATACTATTGTCAAAACCTCGTATCAATCCATTTTGAAAAGTAGCATTACTCTCATTTTCGACCAATACGAAAGTACTTATTCCACTGATCAAGGAAAGACTAACGCGTTTGTCAATAAGTTTATACGAAACTTCTAAAGGAATTTCTATATAACTAATTTGTTGTTCAAATTCTCCTTGTACAAAAGCTGGTCTAGAAGGGTTGTCATTCTCTTCATCACGTCCCTCAGGTGCATCAGGAATATTGAACCCATCATTATCTAATCCTGAATCAGAACTAGGTTCTGGAGTTTCACTTTCAATGGTAGCATCAGAAATAATATTAAAATCGGGATGACCTACAAAACCTTGAACAGCACTGAAATCGAAAGAAGATTGTAAAGGGGTGTTTACTGTTATTTGAGTACTGCTTAATCCCCCTCGAATAGCTAATCGATCTGTAGGGTGATAAGCTATCTTTACCCCATAGCTTAAAGAGGTATTAAATTCTTGAGTAGAAATATTATTACCGAATGTAGAATTCCCTCTTAGGCTTGCATAATTCAATTGTGCTAGCTGAGGTTGAATACTCCATTTCTTGGTGTTTTGTTTTTCTAAAGATTCTTTGATCTTTGGTAGTGTATCAAGAGGAGGAAAAGAATTATTTTCTACAAGCTCATTATGTAAGGGTTGTTCAATTATATTTTCAGGTACTTGTGGAATATTGTTAAGACTATGCGAATCATTTTCTGAGGAAGAATTTACAATGGGTATTTCTTTCTCTTTTGTATGAGTATAAGCAATGTTTTTTGAATGAAGTGCTGATTCCTCCTGGTTAGAAAAACGTTCCTTTTTTGCGATGCTTTTTTTAGAAATATTAGTACTAATAGAGTTTTTACTTTTAGGTGTATTTGTTGATTCATCTACAGCTACTATGATGGTTTCTTCTATTGTCTTTTCGTCAATAATTAGAGGACAAGGTGTATCTTCTTCAAATGTTAGCTGAGGTTCAATATCAATAACCGCAGTATTTTTATTGCTATAAAGAATACTAAATAATAATATTAAAGAAGCAGCTATCCCTAAAGGAAACAATACGATGAGGCTACGTTTTTTTTTCTTTTCAGGTAATCGATCGGCAATATTTTCCCATAAGGCACCTGTAGGTTGCATTTCAAAATCATGGAGTCCTTCCTTGAAAATGTGGTCGATATGTCGGTTCTCTTTATCCACGGCTTAAGATTTTTTGTCTTTTTAGAATTTCGTTTTGCAGCAAAACTCTAGCCCTAGACAGGTTAGATTTGGAAGTGCCTACAGATATACCTAACGATTTAGCTATTTCTGGGTGGCTATAATCATCAAGGACATACATACTGAATACGATACGGTATTTGGGGGATAGATGGTGTATCATTTCTAAAAGTTCGTTTAATGTAAACGGAGCGTTTGTATCGCTTACGTCATCGTGTATTATATTTTGATTTTCATCGAGTTCTTCAAAAAAATGATGTTTTCTATAATAACTTAATATGGTATTTACTGTTATTTTTCTAGCCCAACCTTCAAATGAACCTTTAAATTTATATTGATCTATTTTGTTAAAAATAGTAATGATGGCTTCTTGAAATAAATCTTCGGCTAGTGCTTTTTCTTTGCAATATTTGAAACAAACACCGAAAAGTTTTGGCGCAAGAATCTTGTAGAGGCTTTTTTGAGCTCTACGTTCCTTTTGTTGACATTCAAGTATCAGTTGGTCTAATTCCAAAAATACACTTGATTTAAGTAAGTGACTTTGGTTAAAGTTCAAAGTCAAGATGTATTTATTACAGAAAGGTTGCGTAAATTTTTAAAAAATAAAGCAACCTTTTTGTGAAATTTTACTCTTAAAGGTATAAACTCTTAATTTTTAGATCATGAAAACTTCTTTTTGGTTGGCTTTGTACCTTCTTTTTGCAACGCTCATAGCATGTAACGATGATGATAGTGGTGGTGAGTGTTTCTCTCCAACACAAAATATTGAACTTGCTAAGTTTGACAGTGATATGGGATGTGACTGTGACCCCGATATAGATGCTCCTAATTGTGTGAATAGTTTACCGTTTAAATGTGAAGAAGGTAAATGGATTCTTTCACCGGCTGTTCTTTGCGAATCCTATATAAGTTGTAACGAAACGCCGATCTCGGAATTGGATTGGTTACAAGAATTGATAAACACATATAATGACCCCAAAGCCAATACTACAGGAGTAGAAATTACTTTATATGATTATAAAGAAGGGCAAATTTTCTTAATCGATCATTGTATAAATGTCCAATGTTTTGTCCCTGAATACGAAATTTTAAATTGTCAAGGAGAAAGAATTTGTTCAAGTAATCTTGGGAATAGTACCGAAGCAGAGCAATGTGAAAACATTTTAAAAGGAGCGACTAATCCTAGAGTTGTTTATACAAATAGGATCAATGCCAATACTTGTGATAATGCAGTAGAGATTAATGGAGACTTATATGATAACTCAACAGAAAGAAATTATACAATAGAAAAAGTATCTTGGGACGGTACTTGTTTGAAAATTAAATTTAATTCTGGTGGTTGCGATGGAAGTACTTGGGTAACTAGATTAATTGACCAAGGTGTTGTGATGGAGTCATTTCCAGTGCAGCGAAACGTAAAAATGATTTTAGAGAATGAAGAGTTGTGCTTTGCTTTACCTGTACAAGAACATTCTTTTGATATGAGTCCCATTTTAGCACAAAATGACAAAATCTACTTGAATATTGAAGGTTATAATAAACAGGTTCTTATAGAAAAAGGAATTTTAAACAATCCCAACCCTGGTGATTGCACAAAAAAACCAATTTTAGATGACTTGCATTTAATTGACATTGCACCAACAGACCCAAGTAAATTAGAAATTATAGATCAATGTCTATATATCACATTCAAAGCATCTGAATTTTCAGATATCAGTAAAGATGTTGTGTTAATTGATAGTGGAATAGAAACAAAAGCAATCCCACCCACAAGTGTTCCTGTTTTTTCTGCTGGTTATTTTACAGATACCTCATTAAAAGAATACACTGTTGGTTTTGATATTAGTGATTTTTATTCAGCCCCCCGTTATATTAGTATTGGGAAGCATAAAGTATTTTATGAAGGGCCTCAATAGTAAATGAATCTAAAGTGAAACAAAAAAGAAACCAAAAAGCGCTATTTTTTGTTAAATTTTCAAAAAAATAAAGTTTTTATTGCTATAATTCAGAATATTCTTAAATTTCGAATAATATTCAATAACACAATCGATTGCTACACAAAAACAATTGATATAGTAACAGATGATATACTTCCTATCTGTTATTCGTATTGAATTTCGGCGCACTTTGGGGGAAGTGCGCCTTATTTTTTAAAACAAAAAGCACGATATCATTAAAATATCGTGCTTTTTAGATTTGTATTATGAGCTTTTAGCGGTTAAGCCAAAATACCTTTTTCAACTAAGTATTCTGCTATTTGAACCGTATTTGTAGCAGCTCCTTTACGTAAATTATCAGCAACAATCCACATGTTTAATGTATTTGGTTTTGATTCATCACGGCGAAGACGACCTACAAAAACTTCATCTTTTTCGTGAGCAAACATTGGCATAGGGTATTCGTTATTGCCAGGATTGTCTTGAACTATTACTCCAGGTGTTGCAGCAAGAATTTTGCGAACATCAGCCAAATCAAAATCATTTTCAAATTCTACGTTTACCGCTTCTGAATGCCCGCCAGCTGTAGGTATACGAACTGCTGTTGCAGTAACATCAAAAGAGTTATCACCTAAAATTTTCTTAGGCTCTTTAACCAACTTCATTTCCTCTTTGGTATACCCGTTTTCTAAGAAAACATCACAATGCGGTAAGGCATTTCTTCCGATAGGATATGGATAAGCCATTTCTCCTTCAATACCTGCAACTTCATTTTCTAATTGTTGAACAGCCTTTACACCAGTCCCTGAAACAGATTGATAGGTAGAAACGATTACACGTTTCATTTTATATTTTTTATGCAAAGGACCTAAAGCCATAACCATTTGTATGGTAGAACAATTAGGGTTTGCAATAATTTTATCTTCTGAAGTCAATACGTCACCATTAATTTCTGGAACCACTAATTTTTTAGAAGGATCCATTCTCCATGCAGAAGAATTATCAATAACAGTTGTACCTACCTCAGCAAATTTAGGAGCCCATTCTACAGAGGTATCACCACCTGCAGAAAATAAAGCTACGTCAGGTTTCATTTCAACAGCAGTAGGTAAAGTTACACAAGCGTATTCTTTGCCTTTGAAAGCAAGTTTCTTTCCTTCCGATTTTGCAGAAGCAACAGGAATTAATTCTGTTACAGGGAAATTACGCTCTTCCAATACTTTTAACATTACGGTACCTACCATTCCGGTAGCACCTACTACAGCTACTTTCATTACTTATGAGTTATAAATTTAATAAGGAGTGCAAAATTAATACTTTATTTGCTAATAACAATAAATTTTGTAAATGACAATATTTTCTTTAGCCTGTTTTTAGCACACAAAAAAAGGAGTGGTTTTTTGAAGACCACCCCCTTTAACAGTATAAATTTTCTGCGTAGACTACGACAATGGTGGAATACGTAATACTTGACCTGGATAAATTTTATCAGGATCAGATAACATAGGTTTATTTGCTTCGAAAATTACAGGGTATTTCATTGCATCGCCATATACCTCTTTAGCAATCTTGCTTAAATAATCTCCTTTTTCAACAGTATAATAAGTCGCTTCTGGTTCTGGGTTGTCCACAATAATTTGATCGTCGACTTGTCCAATACCTTCTGTGTTTCCTACAACAAGAACAGCTTTTTCTTTAGATGATTGATCTTGCGCAACACCGGTAACAGTAGCCAGTTCGCCATCAATAACAACACTCATATTTTCTACTTCAATTCCTAATGCTGAAACCGTTTCGATCATTTTTGTTGCTGCTGCTTCATTGGCTGCTGCCGTTGCCGCTGCCGCTTCTGCTGCTTCTTCAGCTACTGATTTGCCAATACCAAGCTTTGCACCAGCATTTTTAATAAAAGATAATAATCCCATGATTTTGTGTTTTTTAATAATTTATTAAATCGAAGTTACAAAATTACACCTATTCCATACTAGCCTAAAAACAAAAAAGCCGTTTTGAATTTCAAAACGACTTTTTAAACATAACAACTAACTAAACTAAATGATTCTAAAAGAATACTAACCATAATTATGCCAAAAATGATTTATGAAGAAAATAGAGTTTCGGCACAAGTTTTTAATAGCTGAATAGGAATGTGTATTTTTGAAAAAATAGTTTTTTAAATGGAAAATACAGCTCGTTTTGCAGTTATTGGTGGTGGAAGCTGGGGTACAGCCTTGGTGAAAATGCTATGCGAAAATGTAGATCACTTGAATTGGTATGTTCGCGGTGCTGAAACGGTTGAGTATTTATACGAACATAAACATAATCCGCGTTATTTGAGTTCAGTGGAGTTCGATATGAGTAAACTTTCAATAAGTGCTTGTATAAACGAAGCGGTAGAAGATGCTGAAATTATCATTTTTGCAATCCCTTCTGCCTTTTTAAATGATGAATTGGCTAAGCTAAATATCGATATTAGTAGTAGAATTATTTTTTCGGCAATCAAAGGTATCGTTCCTGAAACAAGTTTGATTGTCGGAGAACATTTTAATAACATTTACGAAATTCCTTTAGATAATATTGGTGTGATTACGGGGCCTTGTCATGCAGAAGAAGTGGCTCTAGAAAAACTTTCCTACTTAACCATTGCTTGTAGTGATACTAAGAAAGCAGAATTTTTAGCTTCAAAATTAAGATCACACTATATAACATGCAAAACTAGCGATGATATTATCGGAACAGAATATGCTGCGGTACTAAAAAATATTTATGCTATAGCAGCAGGAATTGCTCATGGTCTAGGGTATGGAGATAATTTTCAAAGTGTGCTAATGAGTAATGCCATTCGCGAAATGAAACGTTTTATTAAAAAGCGACATAAAATGAAGCGAAATATTAATAATTCAGCCTATTTAGGTGATTTGTTAGTTACGGGTTATTCTACTTTTTCTAGAAATAGAATGTTCGGGAACATGTTAGGGAAAGGGTATACCGTTAAAAGTGCTATGATGGAAATGAACATGGTAGCCGAAGGGTATTATGCTACTAAAAGCGCTTTTTTACTAAACGATGACGCAGCTCGAATTCCCATTATCGAAGCTGTTTACAACGTGTTATATGTTGGCAAAAGTGCCAAAAAAACATTTCGAAAATTATCTGACCAACTAGATTAATTCAAAATGTTTACCAGGTAGGGGTCTAATGATGTTTTTTAATTCCATTTGCAATAATATCGATGATAACATATGCATCGGTAAATCGCAATGAATAGCTATACTATCTATATGATCGTTATGGTGTTCTTTTAAATATTGGAAGACTTTATCTTCATCATTTGTCAACTCGGTGAAAAGCTCAAGTTGAGGTTTTTCAATTTTGCCGGATGTATCCCAATTTAAGTTAGTAACTATATCTTCAGCACAGGTTAGTAAATGAGCTTGATTGTTTTTAATAAGCTTGTTACATCCAGCACTTAAACTATCATTATATCTGCCAGCAAGTGCAAAAACTTCGCGGTTATACCCATTACTCATTAATGCAGTAGTAATTGAACCTCCTTTAAGGGCGCTTTCAATTACAATGGTAGCTTCTGATAAGCCTGCAACAATACGATTTCTTCTTAAAAAATTCTGTGGCACAAACTTATCCGTACTGGTAAAGTCGGTAAAAAATCCGCCTCTAGCTTCCACGTCTAACATATATTTTTTGTGTGTTTTCGGGTATATTTGATTCAATCCATGACCTAGGCAAGCAATGGTTTGTAATTCATTATCTATGGCTGCCTTATGGGCTGTAATATCAGTTCCATAAGCAAAACCAGAAACGATAATAGGGTCGTAAGGTTTAAGCGCAGCAACTAAATCCTGACAAAATTGAATGCCCTGTTTGGTAATTTTACGTGTGCCAACAATACTTAAAATTTTTCTGTTTTTTAGCTGATAATTTCCTGTAGTATAAAGCAACACGGGGCTGTCGATACATTGTTTCAAAAGATAGGGGTAATTATCATTTTCAAAACTTAAGCATGAAATATTTTCTTGCTCTATGAATCGAAATTCATCATCAACTTCTTTTAAAACTTGCGGATCATTGAAGCCTTTAATTTTGTGAAGTCCAATGCCAGGTATAGTAAGTAAATGTTCCTTTTTTTCTTTAAGTACCTCTTCTGCGCTACCCACAGTTTGAATAAGTTTTTTAATGGATATATCGCCAAGATGTGGCATTTTTTTTAATGTCAGCAATGCTTTTAACGAATTCAATATCAGTTTTTTTTAAATTATTTTTTCTCGAAAACCCTCTGCTGTTAATAACTATTTCATAAAAAACAACGGTCAAAAGGGTTTTGTTTTATTTTTGTTTCCATGCAAATCTCTAACTACATTACCGATTTATTGTACCGTTACGACTGTGTTATTTTGCCCAAATTTGGAGCTTTTATTAGTAAAAGAATTCCGGCAAAACTAGATAGTAGTCAACAAGTAATCGTGCCCCCATCTAAGCAAATCATGTTTAATGAGCAAATTACAAATAATGACGGTTTGCTTACAAATTATATTGCGGTTAAAGAGCATATAAATTTCGAAGCTGCAAATGAGGTTCTTGAAAATTTTATTGATGACTTAAGAAAAGAGATTGCTGAACATACTTATTTTAATTTTCCTAAAATTGGAAACTTTAGTATGAATAAAGAAGGGAAACTATTATTTGTTCCCAATACTGAAAGAAATTATTTAAAAGAAGCTTTTGGTTTATCGAATGTTGCAGCCATTGAGATAAATCGTCCACCAGTTAAAGAAGTGGAATCGGCAGCAAGTTTAGTTTCAGAAGATCGTGAAAACAATTCAGAAAAAACAACGATACCATTTGGCAAGTATGCAGCATCATTTGCATTGTTATTAGGTATTGGTGGGTATGTTTTTTGGAATCAATACAAAACCAACGAAGCGGAATTATATACAGAAACGAGTCGTTTGGTACAAGAGCATATACAAGAAGCCTCTTTCGCAATCGATATTCAAAATCCCTTACCGAGTATTACGCTAAATGTAACAGACGCGTTGCCTGAGAAAAACGAGAAGTTTTTTCACATCATTGCAGGAGCTTTTAGGGAAGAAGAAAATGCCGATAAACTGATACGCCGCTTGACAAGAAAAGGATTTGCGCCAGCTTATTTGGGCACTAATAAATTTGGGTTACACCAAGTTGCCTATAAAAGCTTTACAAATAAATTAGAGGCAGTTCGGTTTTTGGCTAAAATTAAGCGTGAACAAAATAAGTCAGCCTGGATTTTAACAAAATAACATGGCTAAAACTCCTAAAGACTCTTACACACTACTAACAGATATTGTGCTTCCTAGTGAAACGAATTCCTTGAATCATATGTTTGGAGGCGAGTTGCTGGCACGTATGGATCGTGCGGCAAGTATTGCTGCTAGAAGACATTGTAATGAAATTGTTGTTACGGCTTCTGTAAATCATGTTTCTTTTGATAAACCAATTCCATTAGACAGTGTAGTGAGTGTTTCTGCAAAAGTTTCTAGAGCATTCAAAACTTCTATGGAGGTAGTTATTCAAGTTTGGATAGAACATCCTAAAGAGGGTCAAAAATACAAGGCCAATGAAGCTATATACACTTTTGTAGCCGTTAACGAGCAAAAAAAACCTGTTCCAGTTCCTGTATTAGTTCCTGAAACGAAGGAAGAAAAAGAATATTTTGATGCAGCTTTACGTAGAAAACAATTAAGCCTAGTACTAGCAGGAAGAATGAAACCCGACGATGCTACCGAGTTAAAGGCATTGTTTAGTTAATGGTAAGATGGTAAAAAAATAGAAAAGCGCTAAATAAAAAGACTTTTTGAAAAGTAATGTAAACGAAGGCTGAGCGGTAGTCGAAGCCTAAAGATATAATAGTAATCTAGTTTTATTCCGATTACGCTCGATGTAAGTTTATAGGTTAATTAACTTTTCAAAGTCTTTTACTTAGCGCTCAATGGTTTTATAATTTTATGTTTTGGTTTGAATGGTATTAGTGAGAAGTCAATATTTTTTTAAAATCACTTACTACAGCTTCTCCTTTATTTTTGTTATACCAACGTTGTAAATCTTCTTTAAATTCAGGTGTCAATTTCCCGTGTTCGGCTTTGTACTCTGCTACCAAAGCAGCTGCTTCGCTAGGTCGTGGCCCCCATTCGTAAATAATTTCCTTAGCATCTTTATCAAAAGCAATTAATTTAGGAATTGCGGCACCGCCATTAGTTAAAAATTGATTCATTAATTCAGAATGCTCATCACGAAGCGCTAATCGAAGTTCAATAACATCGCTCAATTCTGCCATTTTATTTAAAACAGGAATGTTATGAGCAGCATCACCACACCATGATTCTGTTAACACCAACCAAACTAAATTTTTGATTTGGTTAGAAATTATTTCTTTGATTTCGGTGTCTAGTTTTAAGGTTTTATTCCAGCGTTTCAACCTGCGATCATTAAGCATGGTAAAGTTAGCTAGGTCTTCATCATCAGGCGTGTTTCCTGAAGATTTATTCTGCGCAGCTAAATCAGCAGTAAGTTGCACATATTCGTCGTAAGTCATCGAGGCATTTAAAGTAGCCTCAAAAAGAGATTGTGTATTGGTATCGGCGGTTTGCATAAATGTATTCTTTAACTAAAATTGTTACCTAAAGTTAAGTCGTAATTTGTTAGAAATATTACAGATGCGAAATCATTTTGCAGCAGTATATTGTTGAGGTTACTACTTTCTAAATTTTTCTAAAGCTTCTTTGGTGTGCGCTGATAGCACCAAGTTACCCGAAACAGCTGCACGTTCTTGTAATAATATTTCCCAGTGATCGGTACCTACCCATAAACTATTTTTCAAAGCTTTCATAGCTTCGGGATTGTAGTCTGAAAGTTTTTCTAGTAATTCAGTCAAGGCATCATCCATATCATTTATATTTTCGAAAACTTGCGAAAACAACCCTTTGTATTTTGCCCAATAAGCATTTTGCCAATGCGTAGCATCAATACTTAGTTGACTCATTGCTGCAACACCAATTTTACGAGTCACAGCAGGCTCAATAACAAATGGGCCTATACCAATACTAATTTCGCTAAGTTTTACAGCAGCAGCCTCAGTAGCAAAAACGTAATCACAGGCGGCTAAAATACCTACACCACCACCTACAGATTTACCTTGAGCTCTTCCGACAATTAATTTCGGGCATTTTCGCATAGCGTTTATTACGTGCGCAAAACCCATAAAAAAGCGTTGCCCTTCTTCTAAATTGCGAATGGCTAGTAATTCGGTTAAAGAAGCTCCGGCACAAAACGTTTTTTCACCTTCAGATTGTAACAAAATAACCTGTGTGTCGGGGTCGTTAGCCAATTGATCTATAGCTTTCGCAATTCTTCCTAATAATGATGAAGGTAAAGAGTTGCTTTGCGGATGACCGAATGTAATTTTTCCGATACCTTGTTCCGAAGTAATTAGTAAAGTTC
Organism: Aquimarina sp.; assembly: GCA_020628975.1. GTDB lineage: Bacteria > Bacteroidota > Bacteroidia > Flavobacteriales > Flavobacteriaceae > Aquimarina. The sequence continues at coordinate 26,425 of JAHDEF010000003.1, forward strand.
CAATTTCAGAATTCATAAAACATATTGTTTTCTATTTCAAAGAAACGTAAAAAGAGAATTTTATTCAAACCTTTACCGAGAGAACTACTTTTTCTATGCATCTAAATATCAGATAAAGCTGTTTTAAGATCATCTAATTGTTGCTTATCATTATTATTTAAAGGAAGTCGATTTTCATTCAATAGGTTTATGTTTTCTAATGGATCATTTTCCAAATTGTATAAGGCTTCTGTATTGTCACCAAAAAGAATATATTTATGTGTCTTTGACCGTATTGCTTTAGTTACTGTTTCATTATTGGTTCCGATTTCTGAGTAATTATAAGATCTTGAATTTGCATTTTTTTCTGAAAAAGTAGTTTTAAAACTAATACTTTCATTCGTTTCAAATATACTACTACCTGTAGCTTCGGCAATGGTGGCAAATAAGTCTACGGTGTTGATAAGGCTATCATCCGTTGTATTTTTTTTAGTTACTGCTCCTCCACTAACAATCAGAGGAACATGAATTCCTCCTTGAAAAATACTACCTTTTGTTCTTCTACTGTTATAAGCTTGCGATACGGTACTAGGTGTGCCGTTATCACCCACAAAGATAATTAATGTATTTTCTAATGTTTCTTTATCAAAGCTTTCAAGTAGCCTGCCGATTTCTTTATCCATAGCTTCGATCATAGCAAAATAGTATGGCCTAGGATTTGAATTTATACTGGCTTGGTCATTAGGTAAATTATTTCTATTGTGTAGATCATTAGGTGGAAGATGAAATGGAGTATGTGGCGTATTATGAGCTAACCATAAAAACCATGGTTGATCTTGTGTTTTAATCCAATCAATGGCTAAGTCAGTATATTTTGTGGTTGCATAAGAGGATTCGGGCGTATTTAATCCATTCACTGTAAGCGTCCAATCATTATAAGCACGCAGCCCACCAGGCAAAGAACCTGCATAATAATCTATTCCCATATCATTAGGGTGATTTGGGTCGTCTGACAAATGCCACTTTCCGATTACTGCGGTTTTATATGTACTAGATTGTTTAACAGTGTTTTGAATGCTGATTTCATTAGTGTTGAGTTGATCTCCGGCATTCAGCACATTAGTATTAAAGCCATACTTACCGGTTAAAATTCCTGCTCTAGTCGGCGAGCAAACAGGATTACTCCATGTATTTGTGTAGGTTATTCCATTTTGCTGAAGATTTGAAATTGTGGGCATGTTTGGTTTTTCATCACCTAATTCAAAACCAGGTGTTGCATCTATGCCCATGTCATCTGCGATAATTAATAGAACATTTGGAGTAGAAGAATTCAACGCCATAGTTTCTTTATCATTTTCGATGATTTCTTCGTTATTACTGCAACTTGTTAATAGCAATAGAAGAGAAATAAATGTAAATGTCAATTTTTTCATAATACCATAAATTAATTAGTTGTTTATCTCAGGTATATCTCTTTTACCAGAGATGCTTATACGAATCTCAACAAAAGGAGTTATAAAAAGATAAATTGCTTTCCTGTAAAGGGGGTATAATTTATTTAGACTTTATTTAGTGAAAAAGGTTTAATGAGTCTAAAAATTTATGCAAAATGAATACAATAACAAATCTACCGTTTAGTGATATCTGTATTCGTTTATAGAGATTTATTTTAGCATCGTAGCTACGTTATTTACAACTACAAAATGTGTAAGAAAAGGCAATAGGTCTGAAAAGAAGCGGTATCTTTGCGGTAAATTATACACTTTTTATGAGTAAACTACTTATAGTAGGAACGGTTGCTTTCGATGCTATTGAAACCCCGTTTGGTAAAACTGATAAAATTTTAGGTGGTGCCGCTACCTACATAGGTTTGTCAGCCTCTCATTTCAATGTCCCAGCAGCAATTGTATCGGTTGTAGGCGACGATTTTCCACAAGAATATTTAAACTTATTGGCTTCAAAAAATATAGACCTATCAGGTTTAGAAATTGTTGAAGGAGGAAAAACTTTTTTTTGGAGTGGACGCTATCATAATGACATGAATAGTAGAGATACTTTAGATACACAGTTAAATGTGTTAGAAACATTTAGCCCTAAAGTTCCTGAAAACTTCAAAGATGCTGAGGTGGTTATGTTAGGTAATTTACATCCTTTGGTGCAATTGTCTGTAATAGAACAGATGCGTGAACGACCAAAATTAGTGGTGCTAGATACCATGAATTTTTGGATGGATGTGGCGCTTGACGATCTCAAAAAAGTGATTGCTAAAGTAGATGTTATTACGATTAATGACGAAGAAGCCCGACAATTAAGTGGTGAATATTCATTGGTAAAAGCTGCTAAAGTAATTTCTGAAATGGGACCTAAATACGTAGTCATTAAAAAAGGAGAGCATGGCGCTTTAATTTTTGAAGATGAAAACATATTTTTTGCACCAGCACTACCTTTAGAAGAAGTATTTGACCCTACGGGGGCAGGCGATACATTTGCAGGCGGTTTTTCAGGTTTTTTAGCAGCTACAGAAGATTACAGCTTCGAGAATATGAAAACAGCTATTGTTCAAGGGTCTAATTTAGCTTCATTTTGTGTAGAAAAGTTCGGAACAGAACGTATGCAAAAGTTAACAAGAGATGAAGTAAGAATGCGCTTGATGCAGTTTAAAGCATTGACACAGTTTGATATTGATTTGCAATAATTTTAGTAATTTAATTACCAATTAACAAGGAGGAATAAGATCTATGAGTGATGCGATAAAACATGAATGCGGTATAGCATTTGTTCGTCTTCTAAAGCCTTTAGAATACTATAAAGAAAAGTACGGCACAGCATTTTACGGACTGAATAAAATGTACCTGTTGATGGAGAAACAGCATAATCGTGGTCAAGACGGTGCTGGTTTAGCAAGTATTAAGCTAAATATGGAACCAGGTCAGCGTTATATTAGTCGTGTGCGCTCGAATGAAACAACGCCTATTCAAGACATTTTCAAGCAAATAAACGGCAGCATTAATGAGAAAATGACTAGCCCTAATGCTAAGGCAGATGATGTACAGTGGGTAAAAGAAAACGTATCCTATGTAGGAGAAGTTTTTCTGGGTCATGTACGTTACGGAACTCATGGGAAAAATTCATTAGAAAGTGTACATCCGTTTTTACGCCAAAATAACTGGATGCATCGTAATCTTATTGTTGCAGGTAATTTCAACATGACCAACAATAATGTGTTGTTCGATAACTTGGTTAAACTAGGTCAACATCCAAAAGAGAATGTGGACACGGTAACGGTCATGGAAAAAATAGGTCACTTTTTAGATGGCGAGGTTTCTAAATTATATAAAAAATTAAAAAAAGAAGGCTATTCTAAAGTTACCGCTTCACCTGAAATCGTAAAACGATTAAACGTAGCTAAAATTTTAAAGAAAGCTTCCAAACGATGGGATGGGGGATATGCTATGGCAGGAATGCTAGGACATGGTGATGCATTCGTTTTGAGAGATCCTGCGGGTATTCGTCCGGCTTACTATTACAAAGATGATGAAGTAGTAGTGGTAGCATCTGAACGTCCCGTAATTCAAACGGTTTTTAATGTACCCATTGAAGAAGTAAAAGAATTGGAGCCTGGTAATGCTATTATTACTAAAAAAGATGGACAAATGTCTATTGAAAGTATTATAGAACCTTTAGAAAGAAAAGCTTGTTCTTTTGAGCGTATTTATTTTTCTAGAGGAAGTGATGCTAAAATTTATGAAGAACGAAAAGAATTGGGCCGTTTAGTGATGCCACAAGTACTTAAGGAAATTAATCACGACACCAAGAATTCAGTGTTTTCATTTATTCCGAATACTGCTGAAACTTCTTTTTATGGTTTGGTTGAAGCAGCTCAAGATGAGCTAAACAAACAAAAAGGCGATCAAATTCTAAAAGAAAAAGAAAACCTTTCTGATGAGCGTCTTATAGAAATTTTATCACATAAAATTCGTACAGAAAAAATTGCTATCAAAGATGCTAAACTAAGAACTTTTATTACGGAAGATAGTAGTCGCGATGACTTAGTGGCTCATGTTTACGATGTAACTTATGGTGTGGTAAAGTCTGATGATAACTTAGTGATTATTGACGATAGTATTGTTCGTGGTACTACGTTAAAAAAGAGTATCATTAAAATGATGGATCGCTTAAATCCTAAAAAGATAGTAGTGGTTTCTTCTGCACCTCAAATCCGTTTTCCTGATTGTTATGGTATTGATATGGCCAAAATGGAAGGACTTATTGCTTTTAAAGCAGCTTTAGAATTACTGAAAGACACGAATAATTACGGATTAGTAGATGAGGTATACAAGAAATGTAAATCGCAAGTTGGTTTAGAAGATGCTAAAGTGGTAAACTATGTAAATGAAATTTACGCTGGTTTTACCGATCAAGAAATCAGCAATAAAATAGCAGAGTTACTTACTGAAGATGACGTAAAAGCTGAGGTTAAAATTATCTATCAAACAGTTGATAATTTACATAAAGCCTGTCCTGAAAATTTAGGCGATTGGTATTTTACGGGAGATTATCCTACACCAGGAGGTAATCGAGTAGTAAATAAAGCTTTCATTAACTTTTATGAGGGTAATGATGCTAGAGCATATTAACAATATGGTATATTTTATGCAAATAAATTGTTAAAAATCAAGTATTTAGCACTTTAACTAATATATAAGTCATTCGTCTAATATCTTTTAGATATTGATAAATGCATTTTATATTTACACTACCATAACATAAGTAGGTTAAGTTCATGGTAGATTTGGGGCAAAAAGGGTATGTGAAAACATACCTTTTTTTTGTGCTAATTTTACTAATGCTTGTTACGGAGCAACCTGAAAACTTTTGGACTAAGGATTAAGTTGGGAATTAGTGGACAAGTAAAGTTGCCGTTATTTCCACGTAGGTGGAAATCCCCTAAACTAAATTTATTATTTTCCATTTAAAGAATGATTTTCAATTCCTAGCGAAGGAGACCCAACTATAATTTTTTTAAAATTCGTGGTGATATACAAATACGAACATAATATTGCACATGTTTTTAGCTTGATCTGTCACTATGCGAAATTTTTATAAAAAAATTGTATCAATCATTTAAGATGAACTTTACAGGTTGAGTTTGCTCATTTATCACTACAATAACGATATACACCCCTGACACCAAATTTTCGTTAAGCACCTTCTGACCCTGAGCATTAAACACACGTGTAATATTTCCTTGACTACTTTTAATTTTTCCTTTTGAAGAGAATAGTCTTAGCATGTCAAGTTTTTCTTTCAAATTATTATTACTAAGTGTGATGTTGTTGTTGGTAGCGTTAACTTCTCCAAAAGAACTATTAAAAGCTGATGCAGAAAAGCTAGAAGTCATATTCGTGCCATTTGAGTCAAAAATTTCAGTTCTAGTCGGACTTCCCCCTGTGTAAACGGTAAATATTTCATTATTGAAAGTATCTCTAAACAACAAATAAGGTTCTGAAATAGGAAAATCATTCGAGAAGCTCAACGATATGCCCCCTAGTTGAGTGGCATAAGATGTTGCCGTCGCATCAGCTAAGGAATCAGGTATTAGAATTGCATCATATACAGATGTAAAAACAGAAGTATCATCTATTTGTCCATTATCATCCGTATCCAAATCATCTCCTAAATTACCAGAAAATGACGCTGCCAAAATCACGGTGAAACTTGGGTTTTCAAAATCGGGAACTGAAACTACAAGCAAGCCATTCGCATCAAAATTGCCTGTAACAGCAGTCAGCCTATCCACGTTGCCGTCAGCTCCGTCAGAATCTATAGAAACTACAACTCCTGAAAACGAAGCTCCAGGACTTCCTTTTATTTCCATACTAACGCTAGAAGGATCACTACCCAATGGATTGGGCTCAAATTCATTAATAAGCTGTGCATTCATTGTAAAAGTTAAAATGCTCGCAAGTAGTAATAAGTGATTTTTCATAATTAAAAATTTGATATGTAAATAAAACTCGTTTTAGGGAATGTTTCATTTATATCGCGTTAAAAAATCTATACACAATCCGTTAATAAACATTAAAAATAATATCAATATTCAAATAAACAAACTATAAGCATAACGTTATTAAAAATAATTTTATTATTTGTATAGAATTGTGTGTGGATTAGTATTGATTTACTACACAGAACTGCAAAAATTATATTTGTGAACAGTCGAAAATAGTTTCCTTTTACTATGTATGCTTTAAAAAAAGAGATGAATTACAAGACTTTCAAAGTATACTTTTTGTAGTTCATTATGCGTTAACTTATTAGTATTATCGATACATTTGTCAAGCGTAGTTTCAGATCAATTTATGGCTTCAAAATTTGAAAAATATTATAAACGGAGGTTGCTTTCTTCCTACT
>JAHDEF010000122.1 GCA_020628975.1 Aquimarina sp.
ATAAAGTGTTTAAAAAGAACACAAAGAATGCAACAATTACTCAACTAAAATTATTAAGTACAGACGAAAGAATAGCAGAAATAGCTGAAATGATAGGGGGGAAACAACTAACGGAAGCAGCAAAAGATCATGCAAAATTACTTTTAGAAAGCGCTTAGTTATTGTGCAAGCATAATAAAATTTATTAGGATTAGACATTAGAATATCAGTAAACACTATATTTGGCACGTTTTAAAAAAGAAACTAAACTATAATGGCATATAATTTATTAAAAGGAAAAAGAGGAATCATCTTTGGAGCTTTAGATGAGAATTCAATCGCATGGAAAACAGCAGAGAGAGTTTTTGAAGAAGGCGGATCGTTTGTATTAACAAATGCACCTGTAGCAATGCGTATGGGTAAAATTAACGAATTGGCTGAAAAAACAAATGCACAAATAATTCCTGCAGATGCCACTTCATTAGAAGATTTAGAAAAATTAGTTGATCAGGCGCAAGAAATTTTAGGAGGAAAACTAGATTTTGTATTGCATTCTATCGGAATGTCGGTGAATGTTCGCAAAAAACGTCACTATACAGATCTTAACTATGCTTACAGTGAAAAGGGTTGGGATGTATCGGCATTATCTTTCCATAAAGTAATGCAAACATTATACAAAAAAGATGCTATGAATGAATGGGGAAGTGTGGTTGCTTTGACATATATGGCAGCACAACGTGTATTCCCAGATTATAATGACATGGCAGATAATAAGGCTTATTTAGAGTCTATCGCTCGTAGTTTTGGGTATTTCTTCGGAAAGGACAAAAATGTACGTGTAAACACTATTTCTCAATCTCCAACTCCAACAACTGCAGGTCAAGGAGTGAAAGGATTTGATGGCTTTATTGCATATGCCGATAAAATGTCTCCACTAGGAAATGCTACAGCAATGGATTGCGCAAATTACACGGTTACTTTATTCTCGGATCTTACAAAGCGTGTAACATTACAGAATTTATATAACGACGGAGGTTTTTCAAACACGGGAGTTTCTCAAGAGGTGATGGAATATTTTGTGGAGAAATAATAGAAAATAACTTATTCTAGATAATAGAAAAGCTTTAAGCCGAAAGGTTTAAAGCTTTTTTTGTTTTGAGAAATATTGTCAACACTTTTCTCTTTTCTGAAATAGGGAAACCACCATTAAAAAATAATTGTATATTTGCACTCAGATTTAAATCCTACTAACCCGATAGGAATTAAATAAGTTAACGACAAAGGGAATATGATAACAGAAAAAGTAGCAGGAGCGAATACCACATACGAGCAAGACGCTCAGTCGGAAAAACCGGTTCGAAGCATCGTAAAAGCGATTAGTTGGCGAGTGGTAGGGACCATCGATACTTTTGTAGTGTCTTATTTGGTTTTGGGAGAAGGAAGTCTAGGTGATGCATCGATCATAACAGGAATTGACTTTGTAACAAAAATGATTTTATATTTTTTTCACGAAAGAGTGTGGAATAAAATCAAATGGGGGAAATAAAAAATTAGGAATTACATTCCGATTCCGATAGGAATCAGAATTATGAATTTAAGCTAACAGCCAATGGCTAATAGCTAATAGCTAGAAAAAATGAGTTTTACAGCAGAACAAGTAGCGAAGTACAATGAAGAACTTAAAGGAAAAACCCCTTTAGAGATTGTACAATGGGCAGTAAGTGTTGCCAAAAATCCAATAGTAACTACCAATTTTAGACCTTATGAAGCGTCTATTTTAGAAGTATGTGTAGCAGCACAAGCGGATATGCCTGTAATATGGTGCGATTCTGGTTATAATACTCCAAATACGTATCGCCATGCTGAAGCAGTCATCGCTCAATTAAGTTTGAATGTTAAGCTATACGTGCCACAGCAAACAGTAGCGCATAGAGATGTAGTTTTAGGAGTTCCAGGAATAGATGACCCAAAACATGCTGAGTTTACAAAGCAAGTGAAGTTAGAGCCTTTTGGTCGTGCTATGGCAGAACACAAACCAGATGTTTGGTTTACAAACTTAAGAAAAGGGCAAACGGCATTACGAGACTCTTTAGATATTCTGAGTTTAGGAAAAGATGGTGTGTTAAAAGTAAGTCCTTTCTATAATTATTCTGATGAAGATTTAGATGTCTATTTAGAAGAAAAAGGATTACCTAATGAGCATAAATATTTCGACCCTACTAAAGTATTAGGAAATAGAGAGTGTGGATTACACACCTAAATAATTAACTTTTTTGCTAACGGCTAAAAGCTAATAGCCAAGAGCTAAAAATTATTGAATTAAAAACAATCAAGCCTTATCTTTGCAAATCGAAAATGAGGTTGAAATTAAAATAAACAGATCAGCCTAATTTAATAGTTAGCTGAGCGAAGCTGAAGTCAAAATACGATCAGTATTTAGCGATAAGCGATAAGCATCAAAAGAAAATGAGTGATATTTTAAACATAAATCCATTAGAAGCAGAAGCAATTCACATTTTTCGTGAAGTAGCTTCTCAATTCGAAAAGCCTGTATTGTTATTTTCAGGAGGTAAGGATTCGATTACATTAGTACGTTTAGCTCAAAAGGCTTTTTGGCCAGCTAAAATTCCTTTCCCTTTGTTGCATGTAGATACAGGGCATAACTTTCCAGAGACTATTGAGTTTCGTGATCGTTTAGCAGAAGAGCTAGGTGTCGAGTTGATTGTACGTTACGTACAAGATGATATTGATAAAGGTCTTGTTAAGGAAGAATCAGGAAAGTATGCAAGTCGTAATTCATTACAGACAACTACACTTTTAAATGCATTAGACGAGTTTAAGTTCGATGCAGCGATTGGTGGAGCACGTCGTGATGAAGAAAAAGCACGTGCTAAAGAGCGTATTTTTTCAGTAAGAGATGATTTTGGTCAATGGGATGAAAAAAACCAACGTCCAGAGTTATTCGATATGTTAAATGGAAAGATCGATTTAGGACAAAATGTACGTGTATTTCCCATTAGTAACTGGACAGAGCTAGATGTTTGGAGTTATATCGAACAAGAAGAAATAGAAATTCCATCCATTTATTTTGCGCATAAGCGTAAAACATTTGTACGTGATGGAATGATTTGGTCTGCTGAAGATGATGTGGTTTACAGAGAAGAAGACGAAGTTGTAGAAGAGCGCTTAGTGCGTTTCCGTACTGTAGGAGATATGTCTTGTACAGCCGCAGTACTTTCTGATGCTATTACTATTGATAAAGTGGTAGAAGAAATTAAAGAAAGTACGATTTCAGAACGAGGAGCACGTATCGATGATAAACGTTCCGAAGCAGCCATGGAAGTACGTAAGCAACAAGGGTACTTTTAGAATTTTCTGAGAAAATTTTGCTTTAAGCTATTGGCTATTGGCCATTAGCATTAAAAACTAATAAAACATATAGCCAAAAGCTAATAGCTAATGGCTAACAGCCAACAAAGGATGGAAGTATTAAAAATAGCAACAGCAGGAAGTGTAGATGACGGAAAAAGTACGTTGATCGGACGTATTCTTTACGATACAAAATCCCTGACTACAGATAAATTAGAAGCTATAGAAAAGCGTAGTAAAGCAAATGGATTCGATTATTTGGATTTTTCATTGGCAACTGACGGTTTGGTAGCAGAACGCGAGCAAGGAATCACTATTGATGTAGCGCATATCTATTTTTCTACAAGAAAGAAGAGTTACATTATAGCCGATACTCCTGGTCACGTAGAGTACACACGTAACATGGTTACAGGAGCTTCAACTTCTCAAGCATCAATCATTTTGGTAGATGCTCGTAATGGAGTAATCGAGCAGACGTATCGTCATTTCTTTATAAATAATTTATTGAGAATTAAAGATGTGATCGTTGCTGTAAACAAAATGGACTTAGTAGATTACTCAGAAGAGAAATTTAATAATATTAAGGCTGAGTTCGAAAGACTTAAAGAAAAGGCAGATTATAAAGGGCAGAATATAACGTTTATTCCTATCAGTGCATTGAAAGGGGATAACGTGGTAGACGGTTCAGAAAATACGCCTTGGTACAATGGACAATCTATTCTTCAGCATTTAGAAAACTTAAAAGCGCAAGATGTTTTTGATGAAGGAAAAGCACGTTTACCAATTCAAACGGTAATTCGACCTAAGAAAGATGAATTTCATGATTTCCGTGGGTATGCAGGGAAATTGTACGGAGGAGATTTAGCTGTGGGTGATGAAATCACAGTATTACCTTCTTTAAATAAATCAAAAATTAAAGAAATTTATTTCTTCGATAAAAAGTTCGATAAAGCAGGAAGAGGAAGTTCTATCAATGTGACATTAGAAGATAATATCAATGTTTCTCGTGGAGACATGATTGTAAAGTCAGGAGAAGAGCCAAGTTCTGAAAAGCAATTGAAAGCCAAAGTATGTTGGATGGATAGTAATAATTTAGTGCCACGTACTAAATATTTATTACAACACGGTGTAAATCGTGTACAAGCAATGATTCAATCGGTAGATAACGTTCAAGCAACAGATTTTTCTGGAGCTGAAAAAGCAGATGCTTTAAGTTTAAATCAAATAGGAGAGGTTGGCATCAAATTAGCCAAACCAGTATTTTTTGATAAGTATACCGAAAATAAGCAAAACGGTGCATTTATCTTAATCGATCCCCAAACAAATCATACTGCTGGAGTAGGGTTTATTGAGTAGCTGAAGGCTTCAGTACAAAGTATTAAGTACTCTGTATAAAGATTTGTTTAAATAAAAGTTAGAATCTCATTTTTAATGAGGTATTGAAATAAAATATTGTAGTGGTACATAAGTCTTAATACTTAATACTTAATACTGACTACTTAATACTAAAAAAGGTATGCAAAGTTTTAGATCAGAAATAGAAAATCCAATTGTAGAAAAGGACATCATCGAATTAGCGAATAAAATCGAGATGTTTCACAACGGGAAAATTGATGAAGAAAAATTCCGTAGTCTACGTTTAGCACGTGGAGTTTATGGACAACGTCAAGAAGGAGTACAAATGATTCGTATCAAACTTCCTTATGGGAAAGTAAAGTCGAATCAATTGCGCCGTATTTCGGATGTTTCTGACGAATATTCTCGCGGTCGTTTACATATTACAACACGTCAAGATATTCAAATTCACTATGTGGATTTAAATAGAACTCCTGAATTGTGGGCAGAATTAGAAAAAGATAATGTAACGCTTCGTGAAGCTTGTGGTAATGTAGTACGTAATGTAACTGCTTCTGAAACTGCTGGTTTTGATGTGAACGAACCATTCGATATTCAACCATATGCACATGCTATTTTTGAAGAGTTTTTACGTAACCCAATTTGTCAAGAAATGGGACGTAAATTCAAAGTTTCTTTTTCTTCTACAGAAGAAGATACGGGACTTTCTTACATGCATGATATCGGTTTTATCGCTAAAGAGGAAAATGGTGTTCGTGGATTCAAAATAATGGTTGCTGGAGGATTAGGTTCTCAACCTCGTGCAGCTGAAGCATTATACGAATTCTTGCCTTCTGATGAAATCATTCCATTAATGAATGCTATTTTACGTGTATTCGATCGTCATGGAGAACGTAAAAGTCGTGCTAAAGCGCGTAAGAAATTCTTAATGGCTAAAATCGGTTTAATTTAAAGCATTGGTAGAAGAACAACGT
>JAHDEF010000123.1:0-5154 GCA_020628975.1 Aquimarina sp.
CGCCTGATTTATTTAAGTACAAATCCTGCTGCTTTGTCCCCATTCTAATATTTCGGCAATACGATTTTTTATTAGTGTCTCACTATCTTTTTTCGAAATATCAATATCAACAGGTAGGTTTCCTTCTTCCCATAAGGCATAAAAGGCGTCTTCAAAAGTAGGAATAATATATGTGTTTGCTACATTTAAATAGTCGCATAGTGTCGATAAAAATAGTTGATCACTTCCTTCGGGAACTATAGGATTTGGAGAAAAACTTGATAATAATTCAGGGTTGTGCCAAATAGTTTTGCCATCTTTTCTCCAATAGAGTTGAATTTCCCAACGAGGTAAAGGCTCTCCAGGATACCATTTTCCTTGAGCATGATGTAACATGCCGCCCTTTGCAATTTTATCTAATAAACGTTTGGTTAAATCATTTGCTAATTTGCGCTTATGTGGACCATCGGCTGTAGTATTCCATTCGGCAGCTTCCATATCATCTACAGAAACAAAAGTAGGCTCACCTCCCATAGTAAGTCTAACATCGCCTTTTTGCAAGTCGCGTTCTACTTTTTGACCTAATCGGTTAATGGCTTTCCATTGCTCATCGGTGTAGGGCTTTGTAACTCGTGGCGATTCTAAAATTCTAGTTACTGAATTATTAAAAAAGAATTCTGTTTCGCAAGGGTCAGACATACCCGTTACTGTTGCGGCACTTTCGTAGTGTGGCGTACAGGCTAATGGGATATGGCCTTCACTGGCTAATAGACCAGAGGTTGCATCCAAACCAATCCAGCCAGCACCAGGTAAATAAACTTCGACCCACGCATGTAAATCTGTAAAATCTTCGGCAGGTCCAGATGGCCCATCCAACGAAGGTTCGTCTGACTTCAATTGCACAATATATCCTGAAACAAAACGTGCTCCGAAACCTAAATACCTTAAAGCTTGTATAAATAACCAAGCATAATCTCTGCAAGAACCTGTTTTAGTTTTTAGGGTTTCTTCGGGTGTTTGTACCCCAGGTTGCAACCTTATATTATACTTCAATAACTCATATATTTTTCTATTCAAATCGATTAGAAAGTAGATGGTTTTTCGGGGTGTATAATCTATAGTTTTTATAAAGTCTTTAAGTAAATCACTGTGATCATTAATCTCTAGATAAGGGGTTAATTCTTTTTTTATACTTTCGGTGTAAGTAAAAGGAAATTCCTCAGCACTTTCTTCTACAAAAAAATCAAAAGGATTTATGGTTTTTAAATCGGCTGTAATTTCAACATCGATAGATAACTCATCTGTTTTTTCAGGAAAAACTACTCTTGCCAAATAATTGCCAAAAGGATCTTGTTGCCAATTAAAAAAATGATCTTCAGGAGTTATTTTTAAAGAATAAGATTCTATTGGAGTACGGCTGTGTGGTGCAGGTCTGAGTCGAAATATATGTGGCGATAAGTTTACTCTTTTATCATACTTATATACCGTTTTGTGTGAAATTACTATTTTTAATGCCATTAGATTATATTTATATACACGACTTTCCGCACTTTTTACTATTCCTTTTTTAAGAGCAAATTTTTCGTCATTTTAATCGGAAATTATTTTCTTAAAAATTAGCACAAAAGAACGACAATTCGAATAATAAATCGTTAAATATAATCCTGTTAAAATCGCATTATTTATAAATCTCTTAAGGATTTATGCTTTAAATATAATTAGTCGGCATTCTTGATCAAATGACTAATAATGAAAGTTCTTTTTGAGAAACATTTTCGGTCATTTATACCTTCTAATTACATTTTAGCTTGAAATATTCGGCGTGTATTTTTCAATAAGCTCTAGTAGATTTTCTTCTGCCAAAGTAAAAAAAGAATTGTTAGATTTTTTGTTGATAGCCGCTTCAAAATAAGGCTGAATGCTACCGTTTATAAATGATGCTGTTATATGTGGATGCACATAATATTTTTTACAAACATTAGGGGTGTTGCCCAAAGCTTTCGAAGCTGCTTTATAACCTGCAGCTATACTTGCTTTTTGTTTTTTTTCGTCAGTTGTAATTCCGATACCCAATAAGGTTTCAAAAAACACCAATGAAGCCGCCCATGTACGAAAATCTTTTGCGGTAAAATCGGCTAATGAAATTTCTTGCAAATACGAATTCACCATACCACTATCAATACATTGCTTCTCGCCATTTTCATCAAAGTAGTGAAATAATTCCCACCCAGGTATTTCCTCGCACTTATTTACTAAAGAAATAAGTTTTTTGTTTCTAACGGTTATTTTGTGAGATTTTCCGCGTTTGCCTACAAAATGAAACTTTATTTTGTCCTTGTATATATCTACATGTTTTTTTCTTAGGGTTACCAATCCATACGTTTTATTTCGTTTGGCATATTGTTCATTCCCTACACGAATGTGCGTTTCATCCATTAGCTTAATTACTAAAGCCAATACTTTTTTACGATCCCACTTTTTGCGTATTAAATCTTTTTCAACTTGCTTTCGTATGTCAGGTAGTTTTTCCCCAAAATTTTTTAAACGAAAAAACTTAGTTTGGTTTCGAAGCTTACTCCACTGTGGGTGATAGCGATACTGTTTACGTTTCTTAACATCCCTACCCACCGCTTGCAGATGTCCTTTTTCTAATATAGAAATTTTAACCTCTTGCCAAGCTGGTGGAATTACTAAAGCTTCTATTCGGGTGATGGTTTCAGGATCCTTTACTAAATTTCCATCATACTGATATTTAAAGGCATCTATCGATCCTAATCGAAAAATTTTCAATTGATCATCAGTGGTATATGCCAAATTAAAGTTAGCTATCGAAGCCTCTGGAGATTTCCAAAACTGATCAAAAACTATAGGCTTCAAATTATTTTTTAGTTTCATAGTACCAAATTAAGCTGACAAATGATGATACAAGTACCTTATCAAATGAGGTGTTAATACAATACAAATTATATTTAGCGGTACACTAATACTTTAATGAAAACGCAACTTGTAGTGTGAAGCCAATTGCGTTTTCATTAAAAAAACCTACTTATAAATTGTCTATTTTTACTCCAGTTTTTTAGAAGTACTAAATGTTAGCGTATAAAAATTTTGCTTTTTGGTGCCCTTACCTACTTTTATGCTTAGGCTTAAGTCAACTTTCTTATGCGCAAAACTTAAACGAAGATTTTAAAGTTGGTTTGGTATTAAGCGGTGGTGGCGCAAAAGGTCTTGCTCATATCGGAGTTCTTAAAAAAATTGATGAAGTAGGCATAAAACTAGATTACATTTCTGGTTCTAGTATGGGTGCCGTAGTTGGAGGACTTTATGCCTCAGGTTATACAGGAAAACAAATTGACTCCTTATTTTACACGGTTGATTTCGATGATCTTATTCAAGATAAACTTTCTAGGAGAAGAAAATCATTTTATGAAAAAGAAGATGCTGAAAAATATGCATTAACACTTCCTATTATCGATAGTAAACCTGCACTTCCTAAAGGAATTTCTAACGGACAAAATTTTTATAACTTTTACTCTAGGATTACGGCTCATGTGAAAGATATTAATGATTTTTCCAAACTACCTATACCATTTTTTTGTACTGCCACTAATATCGAAACCGGACAAAGTGTTGTATTCGACGAAGGTCTATTACCTGATATTATTGCCGCTAGTGGCGCTTTGCCGACAGTTTACAGTCCTGTTTTATACAAAAATCAACTGATCACTGATGGTGGTGTTACTGACAACTACCCTATTGATGAAATTAGAAAAAGAGGGGTTGACTTTGTTATTGGTGTTGACGTGCAAGATACCTTGATGAATAGAAATCAGTTAAAATCAGTAACTGATATTATGTTGCAAATCAACAATTTTAGGACTATTAATGCTATGAAAACGAAAGCTCCTAAAACAGATTTGTACATTCGTCCAGATATTAAACGCTTTAGCGTAGTAAGTTTTGATCAGGGAGAAGAAATCATCACTGAAGGTGAAGTAACCGCTAATAAATATATTGAGGTTTTAAAAGAAATTGCAAAAAAACAAGGTAATACAACTATTAAAAAAGAAATAGTTCCTATTCAAGAAATACATTTAGATGATTTAGTTATTGACAATACTAAAAACTACACTCGAAGCTATGTAAAAGGAAAAACCAAACTAAAAACTCCTTGTGAAATTTCTTTGGAAGAATTAAATGACGGCTTAAATAATTTATATAGCACCAAAAACTTCGAAAATATTCGTTATGAGATTACTCGAGATAGTACAAATAAAAATACCCTTCACCTAAATTTAAATCCAACTAAAACCAAAAGTTATCTTCGCTTTGGCTTACATTATGACGACCTCTACAAAACAGCTGCCTTAGTAAATTTTACCCATAAGAATATATTGACTAAAAATGATGTAATTTCAATTGATGCTATTCTAGGAGATCAACCTCGCTACAATATTGATTATTATATCGACGATAGTTATAATTGGAGTACTGGAATTAACCACCGCTTATACCAATACGAGCGTTCCTTAGATTTTAATGCTGTTCGAAGACGTAGAAACCTACCCAATTCAAATGTCAATTTTATTGATTTAGAATATTTAGACATTACCACACAACTTTATTTTGAAACCCTTTTGAATAATGCTTTTGCGTTTAGGCTAGGTGCCGAGCAAAAATATTTAAATATCAAAACGCCAACTATTGGTGTTGACCAAGATAATGTGCCAGGAACTTTACTAGATAAGATAAATTATATTGGTGCCTTTAGCACTATAAAATATGATAGCCTAAACAATAAATATTTCCCTACAAAAGGTTTGTTTTTTAGCGCTGCTTTAAATGCGTACCCCCTATCGACCAATTTTGATGGCGATTTTCAAGAATTTGCCATTTTCAAGAGCGAACTAATGTGGGCCAAATCAATTGGCAATCATTTATCCGTAATGACCGACTTTAGTGGTGGTTTACGTTTGGGGAATACCGAAGGAATTAATTCCCTAGATTTCTTTTTAGGTGGCTATGGTTCTAAATTAATTAACAACCAAGTTTCTTTTTTTGGTCGTGATTTTTTTGATCTTAGTGGGAGTGAATATTTAAAAGGCGGAATAACTTTAGATTATTTATTCTTAAAAAAACATTCGTCAACATGAATTCGTTTTATCGTGTGACTGC
>JAHDEF010000123.1:5164-5656 GCA_020628975.1 Aquimarina sp.
TCATTTAAACGCAACTGCTAACTACGCAACCATAAGCGATAATATTTTCAATATTGAAGATATTATTGAATTCAAGGGGGCATCGGGTTATGCCATTGGCTATGGTTACGAATCAATTTTAGGTCCCGTTGAAATTAAGTATAGTTTTTCACCCGATTCGGGTATTGAAGGAAACCTATTTATAAGCGTAGGGTATTGGTTTTAAATTTTTGGAATAAATATTGAATATCAATTACCAAATCTATTTTATATGAACAGACTTGCAATATTTTTGGGGATCATTCTTGTTACTTTCTGCGCTTACAGTCAAGAGCAATCAGAATCGGCTTTTTCAGAAAACGAATTTATAAAACTTAAAATAAAATATTTAAGCTTTAAAACTAGTGAAGCCACTTTAGAAACTAAAAAAGAAATGTTTCAAGGCAAAGAAGTCATTCATGTAATTGGCAAAGGACGTTCTTCTAAATTTTTAAGTTTATTTTTTAAAGTAGA
>JAHDEF010000124.1:0-4151 GCA_020628975.1 Aquimarina sp.
AATGCGCGTAATGTATATTTTGCTGTAACAGGTCGTGGACCAGGTAGAGGAACTTATAATGATTGGGGTACTGCTTATAAATTAGAATTAGATCAAGCAAATCCATTAAGTGGTAAATTAACTCAAATTGTTTCAGGAAATACAGATAGCAATAATATGGACGGTAATTTAGCGGAATTACAATCGCCAGATAATATCACCGTAACTGAAAATTTTGTGTACTTACAAGAAGATCCTAACTCCTTTTCTAGAAATCATGCTGCTTACATTTATCAAACAGATTTAGATGGTGATAATGCTAAAGTTGTTTTAGAGTTAGTAGTACGCCAAGATTTAGATCCGCAAGGTTCAACAGGTTTAAACGGAGAATTTGGAGCTTTAGTTGATATTTCAGACAAAGTAGGGGTGCCCGATACTTTCATGTTATGTATTCAACCTCATTATTGGGAAAGCCCTGATTTTCAAAATTTAGATGGACACGATATTTCTACAAATCCTGATTGTACAGGTTTTTGTCGAGAAGATGATCAAGGTTCTCAAATTGTTATTCTTAGAGGATTGCCTAGATAGGTTCCAATAGAATTTTCAACATTTTTAAGAAATAATGTAACCTCCACATTTTGTTGTGGGGGTTTCTTGCTAAAAAAGAAACTATGTTCAAGAATTATTCTAAAATTATTTTAATTGTTTTCATTTTTACCTCATGTAAAAAAGGGGCGGAAAAACTAGAGCAAGTTTCCTCGTCAACACAGCAAACTTTAAATATCGATTGGGTAAAAGGTCAAAAGTATTATTCTAATCAATTAGGCGAAGCATTAAAATGGTTAGATACACTTCAAAAAGTAGGTTTTCTTAAAAAAGAAACAAAACCTACTTTTTTCAAAGTGCGATCATTTTTTAAGAAAGCTGAACCTTATGCAGGATATTTAAACCCAGAAACAGCTCATAAAACTAATGGTCCAGCACTTCCAATTTATAAAGAAGATAGTGGTAAGGTTGTCGCGCCTGTAGGTTTTCAAAAATTAGAAGAAACCATATTTGATACCTCTGCAAATCAAGATGATTTTTACCGTGAAATTAGAATTTTAAAAGGTCTATTGAGTAATTTAAAGCGTATGGTCGATGATCGCCCCTTAAATGCAAAGCGCTTTTTTATAGCCACGCACCAACAATTGATGAGAATAAATAGTTTATCAGTAGTAGGTTTCGATACGCCTGTAAGTGGTGAAAGTATAAAGGAAATTTTATTATCCCTCAAAAGTCTTTATGAAGTATATGAATTGACAATACAAAAGCTTATTATCGAAAATGATAAGGCTTTAGATACTTCTTTTAAGCACTCGCTAGATAGAGCGGTCCTTTTTGTAGATAACAATACCGATTTTAAAACCTTTGATCGCTATACATTTATTCGAGATTATTTCAATCCTGTGGTGCGTAATTGGGTCGAGGTTCGAAAAGCTTCTAATTTATGGAATGGAAAAACGCGAGCACATATTTACAACTTCGATGCACCAACTTTTTTTGAAGAAGATAGTTTTAAAGTAGATTTCTTTTTAGATATAAATGATAAAAACCCTTCAGCGGAAAAGATAAATTTAGGAGAAAAGTTGTTTTTTGATAAGAATTTATCAAGCGCAGGGAAGGTGTCGTGTGCTACTTGTCATTTGCCTGAAAAGGGCTATGCAGATGGATTGAAATTATCAATAGGAAACCAAGGAAGCAAGTTAAAAAGGAATAGTCCTACATTATTAAATAGTGTATATCAACGCAACTTTTTTTGGGATGGCCGAGCAGGTACTATAGAAAGTCAAATAAAATCTGTTTTTAACAACAAGCAGGAATTTGCAACAGCCGTTCATCGCTTTTCGGATAATATTTTAGAAAAAGACACTACTTATCATTCTATGTTCAAAAAAGCTTTCGGGAGGATGCCAACTTCGAATAGGGAAACAATTAGAGCGATTTCTACTTATCTTTCTACATTGCAAAGTTTCAATTCTAAATTTGATAAAAATATTAGGGGGGAAGAGGATACTTATACAGCATCTGAGAAGAATGGCTTTAACCTTTTTACAGGTAAAGCATTATGTGCTACCTGTCATTTTATTCCATTAACTAATGGAACAGTACCTCCATTTTTTTCAGAGACAGAAAAAGAAGTTATTGGAGTGCCAGAAACTAAAGCAAATAAAAAATGGGACGATGATTTGGGGTTCTATTGGGTATTTGAAGAAGATTTACACAAAGGAATGTTTAAGACGTCAACTATTAGAAATGCAGCTTTAACAGCACCTTATATGCACAATGGTGTGTATGATACTTTAGAGGAAGTAATGAATTTCTATAATAAAGGAGGAGGAGCTGGTTTAGGCTTTGATATTCCCCATCAAACGTTGCCTTTTGATAATTTGAACCTAACCGATCAAGAAATAAAAGATTTGGTTGCTTTTATAAATACATTAACGGATAATAATTTTGAAGATTACTAGTGTTCTACAATAAACTACAACTACCAAATAGGGTGTTGGTAGTTGTAGTTTATTATTTTCTCAATAACACTCCCATCAATAATTTTTCCTTTAGATGGGGCACCTTCATTAAAGTCAGGTAAATTATATCCCATCCTAGTGCAAATTTCTGTATAGTATTCTTTTTTGCTAGGATGTTCAGGATAGGCTGCATTTAAGGTAAATCCCCAAGCTTCTTGATCAATAATCTTTTCAATAATACCTATGCAATCGTTACGATGTATAAGGTTTACAGGTGCTTCGGTATTAGGGATGTTACTTCTTTTAGACATCATTCTTGCTGGGTGACGATCGTCGGCAACTAAACCTGAAAACCTTAGAATGGTAGTATCAAATGAATGGTTCAATTTCAATAGGTTTTCAACTTTCCTTATTTGCATTCCTGCATTTGAAGTTGCATTTGGTTGGGTTGTATTAGTAATAGTAGAAAAAGGAAAATCATCTTTGAAAACAGAAGTCGAACTAATATAAAGCACTTTCGTAATGCTAGACTTTTCAATATACGGAATCAACCTTTGGATTTTAGCCACATAATTGCTTTTAGGATTTCTTCTCAATCCTGGAGGCGTATTTAATATAAGAATATCACAGTTTGCTAAACAACCATCAATATCCCCATCAATATGATCTTCGTTCATTACAATTTTGTAGGTGTTTATGGGAGTGTTTGAAAGTAGCTCAATTTTTTCGGTACTAGTGGTGCTTCCTGAAATAACATATTCTTTTTTCAAAAACCGTGATGCTAGGGGCCAGCCTAGCCATCCTAAACCAATTATAGCAATACGCATGAGTAGGTAATTTTTAAGTAAAAATACGACTTACTAAATACAATTATTATATGATTTAAGATTTCGCAATTAAGAATACTTAGGTATAAGGTGTTAAAACGAGATGCTATCTAAGTGTTTAGGTGTTAAAAATTTTAAAATCAAATAATTAAATAGTAACTTATGTCTAACTTAAATAAAACAAGTTATGGGATTTTCAAGTTTTACAGGGCAACGCATCAAGCCCGAGAAAAAAAGTATCGAAGCTAATATTACGGTTTCAGATTATATGGCTAAAAATTTAATTACGTTTAAACCCGAACAAAGCTTGATTGAAGTGATGGAAGTGTTGGCAAGAAACGAAATTACAGGAGGGCCTGTTGTCGATCAAATAGGTAAGGTAGTTGGCATGATATCAGAAAGTGATTGTATGGAACAGCTTAGTAATAGTCGTTATTATAATTTGCCAATGGGTAGTGAGAAAGTGGAGAAATATATGAGTCCTTCCGTAGAAACGATTCAATCACACGTCAGTATTTTCGATGCCGCAACTCAATTTCATAAAAGCCCACACCGTAGATTTCCTGTAATGGAAAATGGTAAATTGGTAGGGCAAATCAGTCAACACGATGTTATTGTAGCAGCTTTACATTTGAAGTCTCAAAGTTGGAAATAATAGATTTTACATTATCGAATTGAAAAGGCTGTTTTAGGTAATTCTAACGACAGTCTTTTTATTGTTAATCAATTGGTATTATAGAATAATATTTGCAATACACGCAGTAATCCAGCTGGCTAATGCGCCACCAATCATAGCTTTAAAAGCTAACGCAGCTACATCTTTTTTTCGCGT
>JAHDEF010000124.1:4161-5585 GCA_020628975.1 Aquimarina sp.
AATTCCTGAAATACCTCCAATTTGTATGCCTATAGATGCAAAATTCGCAAATCCGCATAAAGCATAACTAGCAATTTTAGCCGTACGTGGACTTATTTCATTATTAATGATCATCGTACCCAGATCTTTGTAAGCGATGAGTTCGGTAAGCACAATTTTTTCGCCTAAAAGTGTACCAAATGCACCAGCTTCTGCCCAAGGAATACCTATTAGATAAGCTAAGGGTTTAAAAAAGAATCCAAATATAGACGCCAAGGATAAGTCAACCATAGCTAAAATACCATCTATTAAGGCTACGAGCCCGATGATTGCGATTACCATTGCCGCAATATTGGCGGCTAATTTAAGTCCGTCTATAGCGCCATCAGCTAAGGCTTCAATAGCATTGGTGTCGTTATTCGGTTTTTCCATAGTAACGTTTCCTTTAGTTTCTGAATTTTCAGTTTCAGGAAACATAATTTTAGCGATCATAATTGCCGCTGGAGCACTCATAATAGACGCAGCCATTAAATGACCTGCTATACCATCAATATTTTGTAGCATTTTAACGTAAATAGCCATTACACCACCAGCAACGGTTGCAAAGCCACCGACCATAATGGTCATTAGTTCCGATTTAGTCATGTTCTTCACGAAAGGCTTTATTAGTAAGGGTGCTTCGGTTTGACCAACGAAAATACTACCTACTACGCTTAAAGTCTCACTTCCGCTAGTGCCAAGTATTTTCTGCATCGCTTTAGAAAGTAATTTTACTACAAATTGCATAACACCTACATGGTATAAAATGGCCATTAAGGCAGAAAAGAAAATTATAGTTGGCAGCACGCGGACAGCAAAATTCATTAAAGGCGATTCTACTTCACCACTAATAAATGAAGCAAAAAGAAAGTCACCGCCTTTGTCGGCGTATGATAGTAATTTTTTAATTAATGCATCGAAAAATTCAAAAAAGGGTAGGCCAATAGGTGTTTTAAGAATAATTAGGGCAAATATAAGTTGTAACGCCAAGCCTTTAATTACGATCCAGTAATCTATTTTTCTTTTGTTATTACTTAGCAACCATGCGGTAAATAGTAAAAATAGTATCCCTAAAATCCCTATAAATTGTTGCATAATTTATTTTTGATTATCCTTTTGTAAGTTATTTTTTTGATCTTGTTAATGTAATCTCAATTCTGTAAAATGAAATTATGTTACTTTTTTCTTTTTCTATTCATTTCACGTATAAACTTTTCACAATCTTTAAAACTTAATTTTTTAGCAGAGCGTTTTATTTCTAATGAATTGCGAATAAACCAGCGTACTGTTGGTGGTTTGTCGAGTATCGATTACCGCAACGGCAAATGGCTTGCGATTTGCGATAGTTCAAATGAAGTTACACGGTTTTATGAGCTTCAACTTTTGTGTGTCTTATGCGTTTGGCG
>JAHDEF010000004.1 GCA_020628975.1 Aquimarina sp.
GTATGGATTGATCAAAAACGCCTTCACCACGTTGTTTATCTGTTTTCCCTCTTGTCCAATGCGGCATAGAAGAAACTACATGAATATTATGTTTTTTAAAGAATGCTGGTAAATCGTGGTATTTAGGATTTGCTCTAATAATGGTAAGGTTCGAGCGTACAATAAAGTCTTTGATACCAGCTTTGGCTGCTTCTTCAACAAACCAACGAAAATCAGGATTCATTTCAGGAGCACCCCCTGTTAAATCTAAGGTATGCGCGCCAGTGGTTTTAATGACTTCCAAACATTGCTGCATGGTTTCGCGAGTCATAATTTCCTTGCGATCAGGACCAGCATCGACATGACAATGTTCGCAAACCTGATTACACATATAACCTACATTTATCTGTAAAATTTCTAAAGCTTTCGGGCGTAATGGAAATTCTTTAATTTCGGTTATTTTATCTTTAAATGTGGGCAACTCACCGTTAGCAAAAATACCTTGACTTAATATTTCTAACTGCTTTTCGGCTTTTGCCAATTCACTCTCTCTTCTCAATAAAGATTTTTGCATCTTCTTCTAATCATTGGTTTTCAGTCGTTAGTCTTTAATAAAAATAGTAGTAATATACCTTATGACTAATAACTTCTATTCTTTATGCTATGAAAATTACATAGATAGTTTGTCGTATTTTTTCATCATTTGTACTCCATGTACTAACGAGGCTCCTGCTTCTATAGCGGCACCTGCGTGTACTGCTTCCATCATTTCTTCTTTAGTTATACCGCGTTGTAAGCCATCTTTTGTATAAGCATCGATACAATACGGACATTTGACTACATGCGATACGGCTAAAGCGATTAATGATTTTTCACGGGCAGTTAGGGCACCTTCTTGAAAAACGCTTCCATAGTAATCAAAAAACTTTTTTCCTAAATCTTCACTCCAATCAGTGATTTTGCTAAATTTTCTTAGATCGGCTGGGTCGTAATAATCACTCAAAATGTTACTTTTTTAATAGTTCGAAAAAACATAGATTTCTTACAGACTTTAATCTTAAGAATCCTACTGAATGTATAAATAAAGAGGTATAAGATATACAGATTTAAATTATTTTAATAGCTCATTTATAATATTATGAACTTTTTGAGTATTCCACTGAACTGCGCCTGTTTTTTTAACTTTTATTTCTCCTTTGCGATTAGTGATATAAGTGGTAGGAATACTTTTAGGATTTAGGTTCGGAAATGAACTTCCGTTTTCTACATAGACGGGTAAAGTAAATTTCCTAGCCTCTAAAAAAGTATTGACTTTATGCTGATTATCATCTGTTAAAAATAAAAAGGCAACGTCATCATTATTTTTGTAGGTCTCATAAAGCGCTTGAAAACTTGGCATTTCAGCCACACAAGGTGGGCACCAAGTAGCCCAATAATTTATAATGACCACTTTATTATTTAGGCTTGATATATCTACATTTTTAGTATTTATTCCTTGCAACCTACCCTTAAATGTTACCGTATCAATAGTATTTTCGATACTTGGTTGATTAAAATACCCTACTGCTTTTTGCACTTGAGTTTGCAGTAACACTCTAGTTTTAGGAATTATCATAAGCACTAAAAAGATGATGAAAAATAAATTGCTTTTAATTTTTTGCTTCATAGTTTTTATACAAAAAAGCTGTGCAATATTGGTCGCACAGCTTTTGATTCCTTTCAAAAAAATTATATTCAAATGGATTAAGGACTAGTTTTCTTTAGCTAGTTTGATCGCCTCAACAATTTTGGTTTCCAATTCTTCCATTAACTCAGGGTTGTCAAGCAACAAGCGTTTCACCGCATCGCGACCTTGACCTAGTTTTGAATCCATATAACTAAACCATGAACCACTTTTCTTAATAATTTCATAGTCTACACCAATATCAATAATTTCGCCTACTTTAGAAATTCCTTCTCCATACATAATATCGAATTCCGCCATTCTAAATGGTGGTGCTACTTTATTTTTTACCACTTTAACGCGCGTTTTATTTCCACTTACATCACCTTGATTATCTTTAATTTGTGTTGATCGACGAATATCTAAACGAACAGAAGCATAGAATTTCAAGGCATTACCCCCAGTAGTAGTTTCAGGGTTACCAAACATCACTCCAATTTTTTCACGTAACTGGTTAATAAAAATAACCGTACAATTGGTTTTATTAATTGTTGAAGTTAATTTACGTAATGCCTGAGACATTAAACGCGCATGAAGTCCCATTTTTGAGTCTCCCATTTCACCTTCAATTTCACTTTTGGGTGTCAATGCAGCTACCGAGTCAATAACCACAATATCGATAGCTCCTGAACGAATTAAATTATCGGCAATTTCTAAAGCTTGCTCACCATTATCAGGTTGTGAAATCACAAGGTTTTCAATATCAACCCCTAGTTTTTCAGCATAAAAACGATCGAACGCGTGCTCGGCATCGATAAAAGCAGCAATACCGCCTACTTTTTGAGCTTCTGCGATAGCATGTAGTGTTAAGGTTGTTTTACCCGATGATTCAGGCCCAAAAATTTCAACAACACGACCACGAGGCAACCCGCCAACACCTAATGCTAAATCTAACCCAAGGGAACCTGTAGAAATTACATCTACCTCCTGAACCGCTTGGTCACTCATTTTCATTACAGCCCCTTTACCATAGGCTTTATCTAGTTTGGCAAGCGTTAATTCTAACGCTTTCATTTTAGCATCTTTCTCTTTATCAGCACTCATAGTATTTCTTTGATATCATTTTTGAATAAGGCTAAAATACAAATTTAGAAGTAGTATTCATTACACATTGAAAACTTGATACTTAAGCAAAAGTTAAAAAATATTAGCCTGGTGGGGGTGGGGGTTCACAGCACTTATATCGTTTAACATTTATATAAAACAAATTATTAAAATTTATCACGATGAAAAACCCAATGAAACTAATTTATTTATTTCTACTTGCTTCTTTTGCATTTCTTTCTTGCGAAGAAGACGATTTAGAAACTACTGAATGTACGGAAATCAATGAAATGGAAATTGTAACCACCTTTGTTGAAACTGAAGATGAAAATATAGTCTCGTATAACTTCACAACTAACAATGCCAAATTTGCAAACCTTGATTACGAATGGACTATAAACGAAGCTGCTATTGATGATGAAAAAGGACCTTCTTCCCTATTAAGTCTTCCTTTTACAGGAAATGGCACATTCGAAATTTGTATGAAGCCTATTTTGGAAGATGGTAATAATTGTAATGTTACACCAATTTGTACTACACTTGTTATTGATTCTTTTGAAGAAGATCAAACCCCCGCAGATATTTGTGATTTATTAGGTTTAGTAACACAAACACCTAACGGTAGAATTTCAGGAGAAATTCAAGGATCGAATGGACAAGTTTTGATTCCGCTACAAGTAATAAACGCAACTAATAAGCCTTTCAGTTTTTTCTTTGATGATTCTGTAAAAAATAATATTCGATGGTTTTTAGATGGAACAGAACTAAGCAATGAAGATCGTAAAGTTATTTTCGAAGGTAATACCGAGTTAGAAAGTATAACATCTTTTGTATTTACGGAAGCGGGTACGCACGAAATTAAAGTAATTGTTATATCTGAAAATTGTCCGAATGGAAATACTTTCTACGCAACTATTAGCGTAAATGATAATTTATTGGCTACGGTAACAACTTCTAAAGAAAAGCCAACAACTGACGAAAATAACGATCAGGAGCAAGGTGACGATGAAGATGCTGGTGAAGATCAAGAAGAAGTAGAAAGCCAAGAAGATATAGATGGCGACAATGGAACTGAAGAAGTTGAAGGAGAAGGTGACGACACCAATATGAATCAACCTATTGACAATGAATTTCCTGAAGAAATAATTGCAGAAGATACGCCTCCAAGACAATTGACTTGCGATGATATTCAATTGCGTGGTGATGTGTTACAAATAACCCACAACAGTGGTCGTATTTCATCTGAAGGCCGTGCCTTTTTTAAAGCAACTAGAATTGATGATGCTAATTACACTTGGACTGTAAATGGGCAAGAATTATCGGCTCAAGAACGACAAGACTTAACAGACGGTGGGTTAATCTTTACACCTATAGAAACTGGAGACTATCACTCTTCAAATTTCAGATTAGGATCAGGAACACACGAAGTAAAAGTATTTATTGTTTCTCCAACCGTATGTCCTAACGGAAAAACCGTTACAAGTACAGTAACTATTCCTTAATACAACGAATACTAATATAAATCCCCCAATTCAAATTACTCTTTTGACGACTGAAGAGAGCCCTTGTGGCTCTCTTCTTTTATTTTAAAAAATGTAAATTTGCAGCACATTTAACCTTAAATATTAGTATAGCATGCAACTGTACAATAAATTAAGCGCCAATGAACGTGCTGCCTTAATTGAAGCAGCAGGTACCGAGCGCGTTACTATTTCTTTTTACCAATACCATAATATTGGAAACCCACAGGTGTTTCGAGATCATTTATTCTTGACTTGGAATGAACTAGATGTGTTGGGTCGTATTTATGTAGCCAACGAGGGCATAAATGCACAATTATCAGTTCCTGCGCCTAATTTTGAAGCGTTTAAAAAACATTTAGATAGTATTAGCTTTCTTAATGATATTCGGTTAAATATCGCTCGTGAACAAGATAATATGTCGTTTTTGAAACTAAAAGTCAAAGTGCGTGATAAAATTGTTGCTGACGGGTTAAACGATGAAACTTTTGACGTTACCAACAAAGGCGTACATGTGGATGCTGAAAAATTTAACGAACTTATTGAAGATCCCGACACCGTGCTTGTCGATATGCGAAATCACTATGAAAGTGAAATTGGGCATTTTAAAAATGCGATAACTCCCGATGTGGATACTTTTCGTGATTCTTTAGATATTATTGAAGAAGATTTACGCAATAACAAAGAAGACAAAAAGCTTGTGATGTATTGTACTGGTGGAATTCGTTGCGAAAAAGCCAGCGCCTATTATAAACACAAAGGCTTTAAGAACGTTTTTCAGCTTGAAGGTGGCATTATAGAATACGATCGTCAAGTAAAAGAATTAGGTCTAGAAAATAAGTTTTTAGGAAAGAATTTTGTTTTTGACCACCGACGTGGCGAGCGAATATCTAAAGATATTATAGCGCATTGTCACCAATGTGGTAGCCCTTGCGATACGCACACCAACTGCGCTAATGAAGCTTGTCATTTACTTTTTATTCAATGTGAAGACTGTAAAAAGGCTATGGATAACTGTTGTTCTACCGATTGTAAAGACATCAACGCTTTACCTTATGAGGAACAAAAGGCATTACGAAAAGGCAAAGCAAATAGTAATAAAATTTTTAAGAAAGGAAGATCAGAAGTACTGAAATTTAAAAAGTAATTATAGCCATTATTGGACTAGCTTAAACTTCATATTAAATCCTTAAGTTAACATTAAAGAAAAGAGGCTGTCTAAAAAGATGAAAATCTTCCAAACGAACATTGAGCGAAGCCGAAATGTGGTTTAATTATCAGCTATCTGCAGGCTTCGACTAACGCTCAGCCTTCGTTTATGATACTTTTTAGACAGCCTCTTTTCTCTATCATGTAGAAACTACACTATTTATTTTACCGCTATTAATTCTACATCAAAAATCAATATAGCATCTGGTGGAATAACACCACCAGCACCACGTGATCCGTACCCTAAATGTGGAGGGATTACAAAACGTGCTTTATCACCTACTTGTAATAAAGAAATACCTTCATCCCAACCAGAAATTACTTGACCTTGACCTAATCCAAAATCGATAGGCTGGTTACGCTTGTATGAAGAGTCGAATACAGTACCATCTAATAATTGCCCTTTGTAGTGCACAGAAACTGTTTTTCCTTTTTCCGCTTTTACTCCGTCACCTTTTTGGATAACTTTGTAGCGTAATCCGCTTTCTGTTTGGTCAAAACCTTCAGAAGCATCTTTCAATAATTCTTCTGCCTCTTTCTTTGCTGCCGCTTCACGTTCTGCTTTAGCACCGTTGAATTGACGAAAAGTCTCTACAGCATTAAATGCTTCTGCAGCTGCACCTACTCTAATAATTTCTACGCTTTCAATAGCATCACCTTGGGCTATAGCATCTACCACGTCTTGACCTTCAACTACATTTCCGAAAACAGTATGTTTACCATCTAACCAAGCAGTTTCTATATGCGTTATAAAAAACTGACTTCCATTAGTTCCAGGACCCGCATTAGCCATCGATAAAATACCAGGACCACTGTGCGTTAAATCTGGGTGAATTTCATCATCAAATTGGTATCCAGGGTTACCGCTTCCAGTACCTTGTGGACATCCACCTTGAATCATAAAATCAGGAATAACACGGTGGAATTTTAGTCCATCATAATATTTAGTTCCTTGTGGTTTTGCTGAGTTTTCCAAGTTTCCTTCTGCCAATGCCACAAAGTTACCTACTGTACCTGGTGTTTTTTCAAACTCTAAATTGGCTAAAATTTCACCTTTAGATGTAGTGAATTTAGCATATAATCCATCTTGCATGATTTTTTTTCTTTATTTAAGTTGCAAAAATATGGAAAAGAGAGTAGAATGAAGATATTGCAAAAAAGAGACTTTCTACTTTTTTCTAAATTCAGTCCTAATAATCATATTAAACTACTATGGAACCATTGTGAAAGGTTCTATACGGCTTACATCAATTTTCTTTATACGAGAAAAACGTTCATTTGGATTATCGGTAACGAGCCACTTGTGTAGTGTTTTTACTTTCATTTTTTGATCGTTTTTTGCAATTCCATACCAATCAAAAGCAACAGAGACTTTATAATTGTTTTCATCGATCACTTCAATTTCAAAATTCTCAGGATGATGATTACTAGATTTAAGCTGTAATGGAGTTCCGTTTAACCATGCTTTAAATTTTTCAATAGAACTAATTTTAGATTCAGAAGAAAAATTCAATTCAAAATCATCAGTTAGTAACTCTTCAAACGGAGTCACATTTCCATCAAGGCGTTCCATGTTTGCTATCCAATAATGCATTAAAGATAAGGCTCTGTTTGTGTGATAACTATCCTTGAAGTTTGCTTCAATAGGGCTTGTCGGAGTTATTTTTACTGAGGAAAACTCAGGAAGTTCTCCTTCTTTTTCAATTAAATCGATAGTATAGTCAAGAGCATAATTAGCTTTTTTACCATCAGGTTGAATGTTGTTGTAATTTATTTTAGCAATTAATTGAGCTCCATTGCTCTCTGTATTTTGATAAGATACTTGCTGTACATGATGTGCATTTTTCCACCCTTTGTAAACGTCCAATCTCTTAGGGTAATTTTCTTTACCAGTCATGGTACCAGCACTAGTTTCGATGGTAATATTTTCCGATAGAAGTTCCATTTGATTGGAAACTCTTTGAGGATTCATTGGGCGCTCATAAAGTTGATACCAGCGGTAATATTGAGTTTTGGCTAGATGTGTTGTAAGTGTTTTCTCTTTTTTAAAAACAATCTCAAGGGCTGTAGTTTCTTCTTTTGTTGGTTCTTCGTTTTTGGTTACCTCATTATTGGATTGTGTTTTTTTACAACAAACAAGAAAAGATAAACCTATAGGTAGCAATGCTTTTACAACATTAGTTTTCATAATTGTATTGATTTTAAAATCAAGGTACGAACTTATTTTAGGAGGCATTTCCTCTTTCTAGAATATTTATGAAATCAGAATCAAGCAATGCCTAGTCTATCTTACAAAAACGGGCTCATTTTCTTTTACGGTATATTCTTCGCTAAATCGATACTCTTCGACATTAAAAGCTTTGATGCCTTCTAAAGATTCAATATCATTATCAATTAAATAGCGTGACATTAATCCTCGTGCTTTTTTAGCGTAAAAGCTGATGACTTTTAATTTGTCATTTTTCCAATCTTTAAAAACGGGGGTTATTACAGGGTTTAAAACCTTTTTTAAATTTACTGCTTTAGCATATTCGTTACTTGCTAAATTGACAATTAATTCTCCTTCTTTTAATTCTTGCTGTAGATATTCTGTTAGGGTTTCATTCCAAAATTCATATAGGTTTTTAGCGCTATTGACTCCAAATTTAGTTCCCATTTCTAATCGATAAGGTTGAATTAAATCTAGTGGCTTTAATAAACCATATAAGCCTGATAAAATACGTAACGAATCTTGTAGCTGGTCTAATTTTTCTAACGGAAAAGAATAAGCGTCTAAACCACTATATACATCGCCATCGAAGGTATAAATTGCAGGGCGTGCATTTTCTGGAGAAAACGGAATTTTCCATTCATTGTTACGCTGCCAATTAAGATCTGCTAATTTTTCACTAATACTCATTAATTTAGAAAGTTCTGCGGGAGACTTTTCACGAATAGCTTTGTTTAAAATTTCTGATTTTGCTAAAAATATAGGTTCCGAAACTCTATTTGTTGGCAGTTCAGAAGTTTCATTCAACGATTTTGCTGGCGAAATAAGTATTTTCATAGTAATGGCAATCAGCTGGCAGCTATTGGCTATCAGCATTAATGTTTTTTAATTTAGTATCGCCTAAAGGACTTGACTTCTTATGGCTTATCTCCAAAAATAAAATTAATTCTTAGTGAACATCTTATGAAATTGTTTTAAAAGCTAAAATTTTATGATTAAGAAAGTTTACAGCATTTTGTTATCCGTTATCTAACATCTATTTCCTACTTCCTATTTCCTGATAGCTGTCTCCTGTTAACTATTTCCTATTTCCTAATATTTAATCAAGACACACTGCTTTCTGCATATTTACGCCACTTATCAACACAGTTTGCGATATCATCAGGAATTGGGGCTTCAAAAAATTTCCATTCACCCGTTGTTGGATGTTCGAAACCTAAAGTCCTAGCATGTAAAGCTTGACGAGGTAAAATGCGAAAACAGTTTTCAACAAATTGTTTGTATTTAGTAAACGTAGTTCCCTTCAAAATCTTTTCTCCTCCGTAGCGCTCATCGTTAAATAAGGTATGCCCAATGTGTTTCATATGTACACGAATTTGATGGGTCCGCCCTGTTTCTAACTTACATTTGACTAGGGTAACATAACCTAAACGCTCGATAACTTCAAAATGGGTTACTGCTGGCTTTCCTTTTTCAACTTCATCACCTTCCCAAACTGTATTTTGCAACCTATTTTTGGGGTGTCTACCAATATTCCCTTCAATAGTTCCTGCATCTTCATCAATATTCCCCCAAACTAAAGCTATGTATTCACGCTGACTCGTTTTATCAAAAAACTGTTTTGAAAGATGAGTCATAGCTTCTTCAGTTTTAGCAATTACTAATAAACCACTCGTATCTTTATCAATACGATGTACTAATCCTGGTCGATCGCTGCTATTATTAGGTAAATTTTCGAAATGATAAATTAAGGCATTAATTAAAGTTCCATCGTAATTTCCATGCCCTGGATGCACAACCATTCCTGCTGATTTATTTACTACTAAAAGCGCATCATCTTCATAAACAATATCAATTGGAATGTTTTGTGGGGTGAGTAAATTCTCATAAGGTGGATGTTCAAACATCACGCGAACCACATCATTAGGCTTTACCTTATGATTGCTTTTAACAGGTACGTCGTTTACCCAAACGGCACCATCTTTTGCTGCTTGCTGTACTTTGGTACGCGTTGCGTTTTCAATAAAATTCATTAAAAATTTATCTACGCGCAATGGCACTTGCCCTTTCCCTGCAACAAAGCGGTAGTGTTCGTGTAAATCATCTTCTAAAAATTGTTGCGGTCCTATTTCTTCCTTCATGTTGTAATCTTCATTAAATATATTACTGTGACCCATCGCCCAACACTAAATCTATGGTAGAAGTTTTCATTAACATATCCCCAGGCTGTAGCTTTTTTCCTTCATGCCTTAATTCTAGCACAACATCTTTAGCTAGATTGGGTACATATATTTTTTCTCCTATATTAAATCCAATCGCTTGTAAAGTGGGTTTGGTTTGTCGCAACGTTTTTTGGATAACGTCGGGTATTTGTATTTTTCTATAACCTGAGGGATTTACGGTCAAGTAAATTTTTCGATTTTCTTTGACTAAATTTCCTGCTTTAGGATTTTGGTCAATAATAGACAATGGTGGGAATTTGGGATCAAAATTCGCTGAGTCTTGAACCGCTGCACGTAAATCACTGTTTTCAAGTGATTTTTTGGCTAACACAACACTTAAGCGTTTTACGTTAGGCACTTCGATACGCTGTGAATGATTGGTGTAATAAGCCATCCATTTTAAGCCCAAAAAACAAAACAACACAATACCCACAATTGCCAACAGTAGCTGAATAACAAAGTGTTTACTGAAAACAAACTTTAAAAAACCCATGTCTAAATTTTAACACAAATATAGTATAGTAAAATAGAACGTAATTTAGATTATACAACAAACCCGAAATATAATTCGCATTTGACCATGAACAACAATTGTCATTTTTTTAATTTCTAATGCCTATTTTCGACAAAAATTAAGCTTTTGAAACCAATATTCTTTCTTCTTTGTCTAGTAGTATCACTAGGAATCTGCACTTCGAAAAAACCAGCACTTTCTAAAGTTGATACGGTTAAAAAATATTATGAAGCTTTGAACGAAAAAAAGGTTCAAATAATATCAGAAATGAGTGCAGACAACGTGATACAAAAAGAGTTGGATTACCGTTTACCATTGACCAAAAGTAAATTTATTGCACTTATTAAATGGGATATCGCTTTCGACCCCAAGTATAAAATATTGAATATAGAAGCATTTAATGACGGAGTTAAAGTTAGGGTTTCTAAAGAAGGAAAGCGCATTCATTTTTTACACGAGAAGCCAATTATTACAGAAGAATTTTTTGAATTTACTAAGGGAAAAATTAGCACAGTCGGAACCACAAAATATATTTCTTTCGATCAAGAAAAATTTGTTTCTAAAAGAATACAACTGCGAAAATGGGTTGATGACCAATACCCTGAACTAAACGGCTTTTTATACGAACAAACCCCTGAAGGTGCGGTAAAATATCTAAAAGCTATAGCAGCTTATGATGCTAGATTTAAAAATAGATAAATCTTAAAATTTGAGTAATAATATACTGAAGACTCCCAAAACAATAAGACCTTTTAATATATTATGAAGTTTTACAAAATCTTTTTTCGTGGTAGATTTTACTAAGTAAATTAGAAAAACAATTAATATAAGTACACTTGTTTCGAAAAAATAATACAGCTTCCCTAAAGAAAATTTAAAGGTTAGCACACTTGCTGTAACTATAGCGATGCTTGTAAGTATATAAATTACATTTTTTGCGTAAGGTTCGCCATATTTAATTGGAAGCGAAGTGTAGCCTAAACTTAAATCACCCGCCATATTTTCTAAATCTTTTACGATTTCTCTAATTAGTATAATGAGTCCTAAAAATATAGCTTCAATAAAAATGACAAATTCATAATTTTTAAAGAATATAAACACGGCAAATAGCGGAAAAAAAGCTAAAATGGTCGCCGTTACATTTCCTATAAAGGCTTGTTTTTTTAGTTTATGAGAATAAAACCATAGCCCAAATATGTACACTGATATAAAAAGTACGGCATTGAATGAATTTGCACTAGCTACAATTACAGCTAAAAAGTTCATTAAAAAATAAAGTACCAAACGTGTTTTTTGACTTACATAAAGATTGATTTTAGTTCGTGTAGGCCTATTAATGACATCTTTTTCCCTGTCATAAAAATCATTGATAATGTAGCCTCCTGCAATTGCAATAGCCGTTGCTGATATTAAAGCGAATAACTTTGCATTTAAAATGGTTATCCAAGCATTTTCATCATTTGAAAAAATAAAAGCACTCACTAGATATTGTGCTATTACGATCAACACAATATTGTAGCCTCGTATAGCAGAAAGAAAACTAATTGTTTTCTTTAAAAACCATTTAAATCGATGGGAAAAAATTGACATCTAAAAGCTTGCTATTAATTATACTAAAGTAAACCACCTTGAAGCAAACTCATAAGGTATTAAATAAAATATAACTAAAATTTTAAGGAAAGTATAGCGGTTTTTAACCCATTGACAGCACCAACAAATTATAGTTACTTCTAGAAAAATTATAAAATTTAATTAAAACTTGTAAACTACTTCTAAAGGATAATCTTTAAGCGCTTTTTGGGCTTTTTCTAGATCTTGAGTAAAACCTAAAATATAACCCCCTCCGCCAGATCCGCAAAGTTTCAAATAATAATCGTTGCTATCAATGCCTTTTTTCCAAAGCTGATGAAATTCAGTAGGAATCATTTGGCTGAAGTTTTCTAAAACAGTTTTAGACAAGGACTTTATATTGGTGAATAAAGAAGAAACATTTCCTTTCAAGAAATCTTCTACACAAGCGTCAGTATGTTTTACAAACTGCTCTTTCATCACATTTCTAAAACCTTCTTGCTTTAACTTCTCCATAAATAAATTTACCATGGGTGCTGTTTCACCAACGATACCACTGTCTAATAAAAAAACAGCTCCTTTTTCTTGGTGTTGCTCTTGTGAAGGGATACCTGCCGTTTCTACATTATCTTTAGAATGTATTAAAATCGGAAGACTTAAATAACTATTCAATGGATCTAAACCTGAGCTATTTCCATGAAAGAATGATTCCATAAATGAAAAAATCGCTTTCAACTTTAATAATTTTTCTCTAGTTAAATTTTCAAGAACGGTAATTTTATCGCTTGCATATTTGTCATAAATAGCAGCTACTAATGCCCCGCTACTTCCTACTCCATAACCCTGTGGTATACTACTATCGAAAAAAAGACCATTATCTATATCTTTTTGAAAAGCTTCTACATCAAAAACTACCAATTCGCTCGCATTTTCTTTTAAGTAATTGGCAAAACGCTGAAGGTGACCATTAGATGTTTTATGCTCGGCAGTTAAATTTTTTTCAATTTTCAACGCACCGTTGTAAAAGTTATATGGAATTGATAATCCTTTAGAATCTTTAATAATTCCGTACTCACCGAAGAGTAATATTTTTGAGTAAAATAAAGGGCCTTTAAATTTCATTTGGGGCGAATTAAAGTTTTTGGACACCTAAGCCAACTATATCACAAATATACTGCTTGTTTTGACAGAAACTAATTAACTCTCTGTTAATAAACGACAAAACATCTTCTTTTACCGATTCAGGGTATAAAACATGTACATTAGCGCCTGCATCTAGGGTAAAACATACTGGTATTTTAGTGGTTTCTCTAAACTTCCATATACGATTAATGACCTCCATCGTTTCTGGTTTCATCAATATAAAATACGGCGATGAAGTCATCATCATAGCGTGCAAGGTTAAGGCCTCGCTTTCGACAATATGAATAAACTGCTCTATATTACCTGATTGCATGACCTCAGCCAAATCTTTTAAATTATGGTTGGCTTGCTGAAAACGTTGTTCTGCAAAGGGGTGACCGTGCATTAAATTGTGCCCTACGGTACTACTCACTTGCTTTTCCCCCTTATCAACTAACAATACAGTATCTTGATAATTATTAAAAACCTTGTGCATTTCAAAAGGAACTTTAACCGCATATTCATCACTAGAGCCTTCAATGTTTTCATGAGCTCCCCAAACAGTAACAGGCCCTTCCAAACTTCGACAAGCACTACCAGAACCCAATCGAGCCAAAAAAGATGCCTTTTGAAGCATTTGCTCTTCGCTTAGTCCATTTCCTAATTCTTTCTCGATAGCTACTAAACATTGTGATAAAGCTGCCATTCCACTAGCTGAAGACGCAATTCCACTACTATGTGGAAATGTATTTTGACTATCAATTACAAAACTGAAATCTTTTAAAAATGGACAATATTTGTATATTCTTTCAAAAAAAGTTTGAATTTTAGGTTCAAAACTAGGTTTAGGCTTTCCCTCAAATAAAAATTTGAAATCAAAATCTTGTGAATTTGTTTCTCGTTTAGAATAAGTTACAGAAGTAAGCGTTTTGCAATTTGAAAGCGTAAAACTTAAGGAAGCATTTTGTGGTAACTGCACCCCGTGTTTCCCCCAATACTTAACCAAAGCAATATTGCTTGGTGCGCTGTAACTTACTTTTCCTTCTTTTTTTAAATATGGTGCGATTTGACTACTAAACAATGTGAGTTTTTTTTAACAAATATAACTTTACCAATAGCTTTAGTTACATTCTAACACAAAAAATACATATTTTTATGTCTTTAAATTCATTTTTTGTGAAAAGAAAATTTATTCATATCGGAGTAGCTGTTTTGGTTTGTTTAGCTGCAGGTTTTTTGGGTTCGGTAGCTACGCAAACTTCTGTAGGTACTTGGTATCCGACTATAAATAAGCCTTCATTTAATCCTCCGAATTGGATTTTTGCTCCCGTTTGGACTACCCTATACATCATGATGGGCGTTGCTGCCGGATTAGTTTGGAATAAAGGGTTTCACCACAAATGGGTAAAAACAGCTATGTATCATTTTGCATTTCAATTACTTTTAAATGTTTCTTGGTCATTGGTGTTTTTTGGATTGAAAGAAATTTTTGGGGCTTTACTGATTATCATTGGTTTGTTTGTGCTTCTTTTATTTACATTTAAATGGTTTAAAGTGGTAAAGCCAGTAGCTGCTTATCTTCTTATACCTTATATATTATGGGTAGGTTTTGCTACTATGTTGAATTTTAGCATTTGGCAACTCAACTAAGTTCCAAGTTAATAGTTATCAGTTAATGGTCTCAACTTATTTTAATAAGTCAATCAAGTAACTATGAACTAAGAACTACAAACTAAAAACCTAAAAAATGTCTTTCTACCGAAAAGTAGCTAAAGTAGGCCAACGCATTTTGCCTAAACGTACCTTATTTAAATATGCTTTCAATTGGTCGCCAATGTATCGACGTACAGTTGGGAAAGTTACTTATGTATCTGAAGATCTTTTTATTATTAACATTGAACTTCCTATTAACTATAAAAACAGAAATTATGTAGGTAGTATTTTTGGGGGAAGTTTATTTTCAGCTGTAGACCCAATGCCTATGGTTCAGCTGCTGAATATTTTAGGCGATGATTATGTGGTTTGGGATAAAAGTGCTGAAATAAAATTCAAAAGACCAGGAATGGAAAAACTTTATGCTGAATTTATTTATCATCAAGAAGAAATAGATCGCATAAAAAATCAAGTTGCTCAACAACAAGAAATTGAAATCATCAAAACAATGCAACTTACCACAAAAGATAGAAAAACGGTGATTTTCGAAGTAGCTAAAACCATTTATAGTGCTGATAAAAACTTCTACAAACAGAAGACAGCAAAACGATCCAAAACATAATTACTGATTAATTTATCAAAAAATTAGGAGTTATTCTTATTTTTTTCGCCTTTATAAATAGAACTTAGAATAAATAATTTTACAATCGAGTATGTTTAATCAGATACTTATTTACTCTTTAATTTTTAGTCTTTCTATGCATTCACAAACCATTTTCGATTTTAATGAGGGTAGCAATTTTAAGGATTGGATTGTTATTGACGATGTAGTTATGGGCGGAAAGTCTTCTGGGAGTTTTGAAATTGATGAGAATGGGAATGGTGTTTTTAAAGGCGATATTTCTTTAGAAAATAATGGTGGTTTTTCTTCGGTTAGACATAATGTGGGCAAAGTTGTAGCTACACCTAATGCATCAATTTGTTTAGTTATAAAAGGGGATGGCAAAGAATATCAATTTCGAATAAAAGAAAATACCGATGATTATTATTCATTCATCTACTCATTTACTACAAACAATCAATGGCAGGAAATTGAAATCCCTTTAAAAGATATGTATCCTTCATTTCGGGGAAAAAAATTAAATCAACCTAACTTTTCTGGCAATCATTTTGAGCAAATTACCTTTCTTATTGCCAATAAGAAAAACGAGCAGTTTAAACTCACAATCGATAAGATCTTTCTGAAATAATCTATCTCCTTTTTTTACTATTTATTTTTGTTGGCTTGCTATGGCATTAGCTGCTAAAAACCCTCCAGTCCAGGCATTTTGAAAATTAAAACCTCCTGTAATGGCGTCGATATTAAGGCACTCCCCTACGATAAAACAATTAGGATATTTCTTACTTTCAAAAGTTTTAAAATTTACCTCTTTTAAATCGACTCCCCCAGCAGTTACAAATTCATCTTTAAAAGTACTTTTACCTTCTATTTTGTATTCCGATTGGGTTATATTTTTCGTCAATAAATTCCAATCTTTTTTATTAAGATCACACCAGCGCTTTGCGCTTCCTTGTAAGCTAACCTCGACTAATCGTTTCCATAGGCGTTTTGGTAGCTGAAAACTAGGGGTGTTTGTCACCAAGC
Source organism: Aquimarina sp. (assembly GCA_020628975.1). Classification (GTDB taxonomy): domain Bacteria; phylum Bacteroidota; class Bacteroidia; order Flavobacteriales; family Flavobacteriaceae; genus Aquimarina. The sequence continues at coordinate 16,410 of JAHDEF010000004.1, forward strand.
TTTTACTCGAACTATGCTCTTGTAAAGCTTCCAACACTTCTTCTTGTGAGAAATGTTTTGTCCAGTTAATAGCAATTGTGAAACGATAGCTTAATTGCTCTAAATCTCTAGCTCCCCAAGCTGATAATTTTAAAATCGCTGGCCCACTAAATCCCCAATGCGTGATCAATACAGGGCCTTCTGATTTTAATTTTGTCGATCGAATCGCTGCTGAAGCATTTACTACCACACCTGGTAAATCTTTAATCGTTTCTGATTTGCAATTAAATGTAAATAATGATGGTACTGGGTCAATTACATTTAATCCTAGTTGCTTAAAATGCTCCCACATTTGCGATTGACTACCCGTGGCAACTACTAATTTTTGTGCTATAAACTGATCTGTTTTTGAATCTATTTGCCAGTGATCGTCTTTAAACTCAAAACTTTTAACGGCTTGCTTCGTCTTGACCTCAATCTTATATTTTTCTATTTCCGAAAGGAAACAATCAATAATACTTTCCGAAGTATTTGAAACTGGAAATACCCTTCCGTCTTCTTCTATTTTTAAAGATACTCCTCGGTCTTCGAACCATTCCATAACGTCTCCTGTCATAAAATGATGAAACGGTCCTTTAAGTTCTTTTTGCCCTCTGGGATAATTCTTTGTCAATTCATTGGGAATAAATTCAGCATGCGTTACATTACACCTTCCTCCTCCTGAAATTCGTACTTTCTGTAATACTTTCGAAGATTGTTCTAAAATTAAAATACGTAAATCGGGATTCAACACCGCACAATTGATAGCTGTAAAAAAACCTGAGGCTCCTCCTCCTATTACGACCACATCATATTTCATTCAACTACATTTTTAAATAAAAATCCTTTACTAAATCTACATAGTCCGACGTGTATTGATGACGCTCTATTTCGATCACCAACTCACTTAGCTTTATTTCTTCAACAGCTTCGTGCTGTAATTGCAATAAGCTTCTTTTTATAGAGGCTCCCTTGTGTCCTTTTACATGGGTAATACTAACAGGAAATAACCGTACCTCAACTGCAATATCTAAAAAACGATCTTCTTGCTCATAGGGAATGACTACAGCGAAAGTACCTTCTTTTGCCAATAGCTGTTTTGCACCATATAGCAAATGCTCGAAGGGTAACGCATCTTCGAATCTTGCTAAATTCTTAGCATCGTCTGCTGTTTTTTGAGTCGCGAGATGATAGGGAGGGTTGCTGATAATTAAATCGTATTCCTCTTCAACTTCCTGAAAATATTCTTGAAATGAGGCATGAAAACAGAATAAACGATCTCCCCAAGGACTATTTTCAAAATTTTCTACCGTTTGCTCGAAGGCGTCGTTATCAATTTCAATAGCTTCGATATGTGCTTCAGGAAATCGCTGCGCCATCATTAAACTAATTACCCCTGTTCCTGCACCAATATCCAGTACACTGTACGTTTCTCTAGTAGGCTGTACCCAAGCTCCTAACAACACGCCATCAGTTCCTACTTTCATTGCACATCGCTCTTGCGCTACTTCAAATTGCTTGAATTTAAACACATCTGCCATAAAATCTATAGTAATTCTATATAATACCCTACAAATATCCGAATATAAAAACATCCAATCCTTAGTTTTGTATTATGAATGTTCGCTTATTGCTTTATTTGTTATTGATTGTTTGTACTGCCTGTAAAAAGAAGGTCGATTACACCACCATCGCTAAAGTTGACGAGCCTTCTTTTAGTTTTAGCGCCTTGCCTTCACAGATCAACACTCCTTCGGATAATACGCTTAGTCAAGAAAAAATAGCATTAGGAAAACTACTTTTCTTTGATCCTATTTTATCAGGAAATAAAGATGTTGCTTGCGTTACCTGTCACCACCCTTCTCATGGTTATGCTGAGTTTAGGGATTTGTCTATTGGTGTAAATGGTATTGGATTGGGTGTCAACAGAAAATTCAATAGCCCGAATACGATTCCTCTCGTTAAAAGAAATGCCTATACTGTTTTAAATACTGCCTTTAATGGGATGATTGACAGTGTTACCTCGAACCCCAAAAAGGCCGCTATGTTTTGGGATAACAGAATCAGCAGCTAAGAAGCACAAGCGCTAGAACCTATTAAAGCATTAGAGGAAATGCGGGGCACCAAAATTTCTAAAGTTGATATTTTGGATACCATCATTCAGCGTTTAAAAAACAATAAGCGCTATGTTGAATTATTCACAAATGCTTTCTCTAATGAATCTTCGATTACCACATCGACTTTAAGCAAAGCTATTGCTAGTTTCGAACGTAGTTTAACAACCCCTAATACTCGATTTGACCAATACCTAAACGGTGACCTCAACGCGTTGTCTTCTTCTGAAAAGGAAGGATTTGAAACTTTCAAACGTGTGGGCTGTGCCGAATGCCATAAAGGGCCTATGTTTTCCGATTATAAACTGCATGTTTTGACTGTTCCTGAAAACGAAAAATTATCTTTTGTAGATTCGGCTTTAGGGGATTTTAAATTTAGAACTCCTACACTTCGTAACTTACGCCTTACTGCTCCTTATATGCACAATGGCACTTTAAATAGCCTACAAGAGGTGCTAGAATTTTATGAAGGGATTGCTGGAAACAAGTCAAGGAATCCTAATGTGACTGCAAAAAAAATAGATCCATTAATTAAAAAAATGAGGTTGAAAACTAAAGACATTCATCCTATAGTTTCATTTTTAAACAGCTTGAATAGTGATGATTTTGACAAAAAAATCCCACAACAAGTTCCTAGTGGACTTCCTGTGGGAGGGGATATCTATTAACAAGTTTTAGGAGTAATCTAAATTTATAAAAGAAAACCTGAGCTTAAACTCAGGTTTTCTTTTATAAATTTCTGTTTGGGTTTTGTCGAGTATCAAAAACTCGAACAATATAGATCTTCTTTTTACCTTCTCTATATGTAATTTTACAATGCTCTAGAAGTAACTTTCGATATGCATACTTCAAATGGCTGAATGCTTCATCTATTGCACCAATTTTAGTTAAATCAATTCTCGAATTTTCTAAAGTTTCAGTCTTTTCTCTAATAGATGTAGCGATATCTCTTGCTTTTTGTTTTCCATAAAGATCGATGTAAAACTTGGTTGCCTTTTCTAAATCTTTAGTAGCACGAGTAGTCCACTCAACTGGCTTAATTACTTCGTCCAATCTTCGATCATTTTTTGGACATCTGATTGACTATGCAAACGACCTGCATCTATATCTGCTTCACCCTCAACAATCATTCGATCTTGTTTCTTTTGTTCAATATAATCTTTTGCAGTTCTGTGTAATAATGCTAAAAATTGCTTATCCCCTATTTCAATGAATGCCTGTAACTCCTGTTTAATTTCTATAGCTCCCATAACTCTCAAGTTTACATTTACAACAAAGATAAATCATAATAATTTAGGTTGTTTCAACACCAAACAATCGAACTACAAAGAAGTAATCTTATCCAACGCTCCTGTTATTTTAGCCAACACTTCATCTTTTCCATCGATATCATGACGTTGCTTTAAATACGCTTGATCATTGTAAGCTATATATACTTGATCTTTTTCTTGGTATACGATGACCTTTTGAGGTAAATCTATGGCTAATGTTGGGCTTACTTGCATTAATGGAGTTCCCAAATTTGGATTTCCGAAGACCAATAATTTTGTTGGTCTTAACTCTAAATCTTTTGAAGCTGCGTTTTTACTATGATCTAGCTCTAGAATAATCTTAAGGTTTGGATTGTTTTCTATGCGATCTCGAATCGTTGCATAGGTAGTTTCAAAATCTAGATTACTTTCTTTAACGATTAATCCTGTTTGTTCCATACTATGTTGTTGCTTATTGCAAGTACATGAAGTAACCAATAACAACACTATAAAAGAAAAAAGAATAGGCTTAGTTAGTTTCATGAAATGCATTTCTAGCTATAGTCGGTTTATTTTTTATTCCTTTCAATTTATAAAAAATACTTTGATAACCATGTATAATTCCAAAACTTTAAATAACATCTACAACCTTTTCTAATAGATAATGACTTACGCCAACAACAAAAGTTAAAGCTACAACAGTACAGAAACGAATAAGCGTTCTTTTAGGGTTATTTTTCAGTTTCCCTTCAAGGTAAAAAATATCAATAATAATGTATAAGAACGCTACGATGGCTCCAACTATTGAACCTACATACAGTATAATATAATAATGCATCCAATCTAAGACTTCCTCCAATCGTGATGTAGATTCTGGTTTAGAACCGATAACAATTCTCATGTATAAAAAATAGCCAATATCATAGATACTTGTGACCATATGAAATACTTGAGAATTCGATTTAAAATACTCATGGGCAAAACTTTATTTAGAACGACAACACTTAGCTAGATTCCACATCAGTGGCCTATATTTAAATTAAAAAAGTACTATTTTTTCACAAATACTTTTTCTTTCTTCTTTACATAAATAAGCTTGCCCTTTCCTTTATTATTTTCTCTACGTTCTACTTCGAAGTTTCCTGTAGCGCTTATAAGTGGCGTCAACTTTTCAAAACCGTAATTTCTAGAATCGAAATTAGGCTGTTTCTTTTGCAATAAGCTACCCACATCACCTAAAAAAGCCCATCCATCTTCATCAGATAAATCAGATATGGTTGAAGCAATTAGTTTTATTTCTTTAGGCGTTATTTTATCAAAGGTTTCTTCTGGTTCTTTGGTTATAGAAGTTTCATTTTCTTTACGCTCAGATTGTTTCCTAATGATTTCTATATAAACAAATTTATCGCAAGCTACAATGAAAGGCGTAGGTGTTTTCTTTTCTCCGATACCAATTACTTGCATTCCTGCTTCTCGTAGTCGAGTGGCTAGCCTTGTAAAATCGCTATCACTTGACACTAAACAAAAACCATCGACCTTACCTGAATATAAAATATCCATAGCGTCGATAATCATGGCTGAATCTGTAGCATTTTTACCTGTAGTATAGCCGTATTGCTGAATGGGAGTTATAGCATTTTCTAGCAACACATTTTTCCATTTGGTTAGATGGGGTTTGGTCCAATCACCATAAATCCTTTTGATGGTAGGGTTACCGTACTTGGCTACTTCTTCCATCATTTCTTTTACATGGGCTGAAGGAATATTATCTCCGTCGATTAGTACGGCTAAATTGTGATTCATAATATCAAATTTTCATCTTTATAAAGTAAGGGCTACTTATTTTATTCTCGCTAAAGTATCGGTGATCTCTTTTTGGTTGATCGGGTTTATTCGTTTCAATACAAAATTTCCGAAGGCATCAAAAAAGCCTTTTCCAGAAAGCGCCCCTGCTTTGATGCTGTACTGTCCGTTAGCTAACTTTGTAGCCGCACCTAGCTTAGAATTATCTGTTAAAATATCGAAGCCAGAGAGTGTCTTTTTAAAATCGTATTGCGTGCCTAAAAACTCAAATGTATAATCATTTGAAGCCTTGTCATTGGTAGTTTTAATATTTAATTCTTGTTGCGCCTCCAAACGCTCTTGAGCTTCCTCTGCTGCAAGTTGACGCTTGGCTTCAGCAATAATTTCAGCACGTGATTTTGATGCCTGTTCTTCATTTATCGCTATTGAATTTTCACTTCCATTATATTGGTGTGCCTGAATATATGGATCATCGAATGCCCCACGAAAAGCTTCGTAATAGGCTTTCTGAAAATCTTTTTCTGCACTATATCCCTCGATAGTCGTATGCACTGTTTTACCGTAGCAATCTTTCAAACTATAACTTATATAGGTTTTTAAAAAACCTCGTTTGTTCACAGAAACTTTCAATGCTTTGCAAGGCTCAAAACCTACAGGGGGCGTATCACCTTCAATCATTGTTACAAAATCAAACTTTCTAAAAGTAGATGCCACTAATTGATTTAAATTATATTGTCCTGCTTCTTTTTGCATGGTAAATTGAGTTGGCACCACAACAAATTTATATTCCGATAATTTTTGAGCGTTAGCAACAACAGAAGTTAATAGTACTAGTAAGGCTATAAATAGGTTTTTCATTTTTAATCTTTTTTTTTGGAAATATAACTTAAAACATTTGCATCAAATAGTATTTGGTAAATCAAAATTTTAAACTTAAAACAGAATTTGCTTTGATTATAACATAAATTTATTAAATACAATATCAATATAACTCTTGTTTTAAACTGTTGTTGCTAATGGTGCAACTTAACAAAGTATTGATACATACTTTGCCAAAACTCATACCTTTTAGAGGTTTTGTCTAACAAATGATTATAAAAGTGAATTACCATTTTTCCGTTTACATTTAAAACATCCGTTACAATTTTAGAAGCTGCCTCTTCTGCTTTAAAAGCACTTTTAAACCCTAAAAATGCGTTTTCAGACATACAAAAAGGAATAATTTTAAGGGGGGTTTGAATTTCATATTCTAAATCATAAAAGAAAAATGGAGAACAAGTGCCCGCCCTAAAACCCGCATGATTTAAATATCCCATTGAATAATCTGTTGTTACTTCTTGCTCGATAAGATTTCTGTAAGTAGTCGGAAGATTTAATTTTGCATATTGACAAAAGCTGGTTTTTGCTTCACGATGGGTGATTTTTTCAAATCTTTTTTGCTCTGTTTTTAGTGTGCGTTCTTCTTCTAAACCATCCAACGAAAATCGGATGCCAATACCACAATAATCCGCAATAGATTTGATTAATCGTTGATAGGTTTGACTTTGGTAATTCACACTTTTTTCATGATATGAATAATTCCCTAAACCAAAGAAAAAACGAAGTGTCGCTTGGTTTTTTCTTGCGGTATTAATCATATAATTATAAACTTGAAAAGGATCTTTTTCTAGCTTAAACAACACTTTGCTACGCTGTATTATTCGCTTGATTTGAAGACTCCCTAAATCAGATATATATCCTTCGAAATTCCTAAACCATCCCTTTTTTCGAAAGGCATAAGCTTCTTTTACTTCGCAAATCAATTCAACTTCTGCTTTTTTTTCTTGAAATTTTATTTCTGGAAAACGTTTTTTTAAAATACCTTTCAACTGCGTAGCCCAAATATCGACGATAGGTAGCTGTAAAAAACCTTCTTTAAAAGCTAAACTTTCAGTTGCTGGAAATCCGTAAGCATCCTTTGAATGTGGCACGTATTCTTCGTACCTACTTAATAGATAAAAACTAGCCGAAAAAACATCAAAATTAATAGCTGCTTTAGGATGTTTTACACTAAAAAACTCAGGGATTTTTTCGAAATAAGTTACCTCTGGCTTAAGTGTTTCGTCTATTCCATGATCGAAAAGTAAACCTGAAGTTTTGAAAAATAATTCTTGCCCCAAAGCTTCTTCTCCATAAGAACATTTTGGCCCTGAATGCGCTACAAATTGTTCTATTTCGTTAGTAAACACAACTTCTAATCCGATAATGCGCTCTAACAATTGCTTAAAAGTATAGCGAACTCTAGGGCTTGGAAGTGTGTAAACAAGAAATTTCATGCGTAAATGTAGATTCAAAACTAATTTACTGGGTTATATTTAAATTCTACCCAAGACCCGTGTATTTATTTTCAGTTCAAGAAACCCAAGTACTAATTATCTTTTCGAATTGCCATTTTCCATTTACTTTGTGAAGTTTACAGGTGTAGCCTCCACCATATAAGAGGGTGATATTTTTATTCTTTTTACTTTTTTGGTTTAAAATTCTAGTGTTATTTACAGTAACAATTGCTTCATCCTGGCTAATATCAATTACACTAAAGGAAACATAATCAAAATCTTCCTTAGCCTTGTTCGCTATTTCTTGAAGCTCAGCATAAGATTTTGCACAAAACTTCACATGCCCAATGTTAGGTGGAATGACCTCTACATTTAAAAACTTTTTTGTTTGATTAAATTCGTGAATATCTAGAATATCAAAATCAGATGCTTTTATATGATATTCATTCAGTACATATAGTTTTGATTTATCCCAAATAAATTGATAATCTTGAATATCCTTTTCGATTACAAAAGCTCTTTTTAGACTTTCACGAATTACCTCCTTTAAATCACTATCATTTGTATAATTTTGATTATTGCAATCGAAGAATTTATCTTTAGTGTAAAGCGGTCGTTTTGCACAACTACTTAAAAGTATAATTCCTATAAAACCAATCCATTTTTGCAACTTATACTTTTAGAATTTTTCATTATTCGTTTTTTTGACTATACAACAAGTTGTTTTTCACAACACTCCTTTATCTGCAAAACTGAAATGAGCTTTTTCTGTAATGATAATATGATCTAAAACTTTTAAACTTAGTGTTGCAGCGCCCTCTTTTATTTTATCTGTAATATTTTTATCTGCCTGACTCGCTTGTAATTTTCCGCTAGGGTGATTATGTGATAAAATTAAGCTAACTGCGTTTTGATCGAGGGCTTCTTTAAAAATTAATCGCAAATCTACAGAGGTACTCGTAAGCCCACCGCTACCTATCATTTTTTTAAAGACAACTTTATTTGAATTATCTAAATACAGCACCCAAAATTCTTCATGAGCCAAATCTCCCATCAGTGGCTGTAAATACTTAAAAACATCATAACTACAGGTAATTTTAGGGTATTTAGGTATTTCTTGACTTTGTTGTCGCCTACCCAACTCTAAGGCAGCAATTATTGAAATAGCTTTGGCTGGACCGATACCCTTAAATGCTGATAATTGATTGATCGAAAACTTTCCTAAAGTATTTAAATTATTATCTGCTTGCCCTAAAATGCGTTTACAAAGGTTTACTGCAGATTCATTTCGGCTTCCTGAACCTATAAGAATAGCTAGCAATTCTGCATCCGTCAACGTTTTCTTTCCTTTAGCTATTAATTTTTCTCTCGGTCGATCTTCTTCTGACCAAGATTTTATTGATAAATGAGACTTTGTATCCATAAGCATTCCGTAATAGCTAAATTTATGTAATTTTAAGTCAACTTAAATAAATCTAGTATGAAAACTATTTGGGATGCTTCTGTAAAAGAAGAATTAATAAATCGTGTTGAAAAATTATCGCCAGAAAGTCAAGCGCAATGGGGAAAAATGGATAGTGCGCAAATGTTATGGCATTGCAAATATCCATTGGACGTTGCTATTAAAAATGAAAATAAGGGTAACGGAAAATTCTTTATGAAACTATTTAAGAAATCTCTTTACAGCGATAAACCTTTTAAACAAGGATTACCTACAGCAAAATTTCTTGTAGCCACTGAATCAAAAAATTTTAGCGACGAGAAGCAACAACTTATTGAAAAAATAAGTCAAGCACACGAATTAAAATCGCGTAGTTCTTGGAATCCACATCCTTTTTTTGGCAAATTTTCTCATGACCAATGGGGACAACTAGAATACAAGCATTTAGATCATCATTTGAAACAGTTTGGGGTATAAAAAGTCTTAGTAGTTAGTCGTTAGATCGCTACGCTTTTAGAAAACTAATGACTAATATCTAAAGACTAACTACTAATTTTTTCAAAATCCAATCCTCCATAATTACCACTACTCATTAACAACAATGCTGTTTGATCTAGGGATTCATTGTAAATATAGGAATGGAAATCATCTGCTTTTGTAAACACCTTTAAATCTGCTCTACCAAAAGCATCTTTTATTTGGCTTTCCGTTAAAGGCTGCATTTTTTTAATTGCTAAAGCTTCGGCACTATAATATACTATAGCTTCATTGGCTTTATCTAACGCTCCTTTATATTGTACTAAAAAATCAGGGTTTAAGCTACTGTAAGTATGTAGTTCTAAACAAGCTAATACCCTCTTGTTTTTGTATTGCTCTTTTACCGCTGCTGTTGTTGCTGACACCTTACTTGGGCTGTGCGCAAAATCTTTGAACACAACGGTATTTATAGATTCTGAAATTTTCTCTAAACGCTTCGATGCTCCTTTAAAAGAGGCGATTGCTTCATAGAATTCATCTTCGTCAATTCCCATATTTTGACAAATCCACTTAGCACCTGCTAAATTGTTGAGATTATGCTTGCCAAAAATTTCCAAAGGCATATCTCCTTCTTCTGTTTCGATAAAAGCGACCCCATCTTCTACTGTGTAATTAGGTGTCGCGTAAGGAATCTTGCGTATCTGATTTTCCGAAGCTTCTACAATTTCTTTCAACACAAGGTCTTCTTCATTATAAATCAAAACACCTCCCGCTACGATCTGATCTATAAAAATCTTGAACTGCTCGACATAATCCTCAAAAGTCTTGAATACATTAATATGATCCCAAGCAATACCACTTAAAAGAGCAATGTTGGGTTGATATAAATGAAATTTAGGTCGAAGATCAATCGGAGAAGAAAGGTATTCATCCCCTTCGAGTACCATAAAATCATTTTCCTCCGTTAAGTGCACCATGGTTTCGAAACCTTCTAATTGCGCCCCAACCATATAATCTACCTCTTTTTCGTGATAGTGCAATACGTGCAAAATCATAGAAGTAATGGTGGTTTTTCCATGTGAACCTCCAATAACTACACGCGACTTCAATTTGCTTTGCTCAAACAAATATTCTGGGTACGAATAGATTTTCAAGCCTAATCCTTGTGCTTTTAACAATTCAGGATTATCTCCCTTGGCATGCATTCCCAAGATAACGGCATCTAATTCATTGGTGATTTTATTAGCATCCCAACCAAAAGTTTCTGGCAATAATCCATATTTCTCTAATCTTGATTTGGACGGATCAAAAATAGCATCGTCACTACCCGTTACTTGATATCCTTTTTTATGAAGCGCTATGGCAAGATTGTGCATCGCACTACCACCAATAGCTATAAAATGTACACGCATACAAGAAAAATTTATGCTAAAATAAGGTAGATTATCCTTTAGACAATCTTTCGATCAAAGCATCTGCTTCTTTTCCCTTATTATAATCAATAAGTGTTACCTGTGCGGCATAGGTTTTAGCCTTATCGATACTTCCGCCAAAAGATTTAGGCAATTCCATATATAATTCAATCATTACCATACGCGGATCGATGTAAGTAGCATCTAAATCGGCAGCAATTTGTAAATGCTTTTTAATATCATCTAATATAAATATGGCTTTCAATTTATTTTGCTTGGCTCTCATACCTAAAGCTCCCGCATATTTAAAGTGATATGTAGCATTTTTAGTATCGGTAGCAATGGCTTTTTTAAAATAATCTGCTGCGTCACCCCATTCTTTTTGCTTGAATTTGATGTCTCCCAAATATTCTAAAGCCGTAGCATTTTGGGCGTCTATTTTTAAAACTTTTCTAAAAGAAAGTAAGGCTTCATCATAATTTGCTTTGCGGAATTGATTTACACCTTCTTGAACCAAATCATTGTTTTGACCCATCATTAAAAAATTAATACATAAAAAAACAAAAAGGATGTTTTTATTCATAATTTAGGCATAATTCGTGTTCGTAATAAGTCCCTTAGTATAACGCTAACATTTGCTACTAATTAACGATAAAATTACACTTTTATGGCAAAGCAATATGTATTTCTTTTAATTCTTAGCTTATTACAATCTTTTTCTATGATACAAGCGCAACAAAATTATGAAGCCGCATGGTTGGAAATCGATCAATTAGAAATTGACGGAAAGGTCACTACTGCCTTAGAAAAAGTGAAAGAAATTCATAAAAAAGCGGTTTCCAAAAAGAATGATGAACAACGATTAAAGGCTTTATTGTTTCAATGGAAATTTCAACAAATTATTGATGAAAAATCGCAAGTTGCCATATTAGAATCGGTTCATCAAGAAATCGAACAAACTTCTTTTCCTGTAAAAAATGTATTGTACTCTTATTTAGCCTCCTTTCTCGAAAGCCATTACAATGACAACTATTGGCGCATTAGTCAACGTACTCCTACAGAAAAAGCTGAACTAAGAGATTATCGTACTTGGGATGCAACGACTTTTGCTGCACAAATTGGTGACTTCTACAATAAGGCGTTGGAAAATAGTACGGCGCTTGCCACGATTTCTGTGGAAGATTTTACGGACTTATTAGTCACCGTACCGATTTCTAGAAAATACAAGCCTACCCTTTTTGACATTATTGCGCACAAGGCACTTTCATTTTATAAGAATTCTAGAAATAATTTACAGCCTAAAGAAGCTTTTTTAATTACTGATGAAAAATACTTTGGAGTACCTAATGACTTTTACACTACTCAAATAACCACTACAGACAAAGCCTCTTTTCTGTATCAATCCTTAAAAATTTATCAAAAATTAGAGCGCATCCACAGCCAACGAAAAAACAAAGAAGCTTTTATTTTTAATGTTTTAGAACGTTTCGAATATGTCAAAAATAACTGGAAAGGAAGTGAAACGGATGAAACCTATTTTAAATTCATCCAACAGCTCCAAGAAAACCAAAAGCATGTGGCTATTGATATCGTTTTAGCAAATGCTTATCGTTCTTTGGCTTTCCAAAAAGATGAGAACGGGAAATATCTATATCCGTTATACAATGTCAAAGCTTTAGAATTACTGTCTTCTATCGAGAATACATCTAAGAATACGAAGTATCTGATTCAAGCTAAAAATTTAAAACATCAAATTCTTCAAAAGAAACTCAATTGGCAAACGCAATCTTTGTATTTACCCAACGAAAAGCATCTAGCTAAATTGGATTTCACCAATACAAAAAAAGCCACTTTAAATATTTATCAAGTTCCATTTGAATTTAATCCTGATGAATTAAAACCTTACCACCAGAAGGATTCTTTACTTCAAGATTACCTAAAAAAAAGAAAGCTTGTCTATACGAACACCTATCAATTACCTAAAAAGACAGATCATAATACCTATAACACCGAAGTCATAGTTCCTGAATTACCCTTAGGACATTACATTTTCACCTTAACGGCCGATGATGATAAAGAAAGCTGGAAGTACCACCAACAAACCGTTTCAGAAATTGGTTTCAACAAAACGCTACTTAAAGGCAAAACTCGTTATCAAATTGTGGATCGCTACACGGGTGCTCCTATTTCAAACACCAAAATAGAAGTCCGTCATCGTGATCGCTATAATCGAGAAAACTCTTGGAGTACTTTTACCAAAACAACCGATAACAACGGCTACTTTAATCAACCACAAAGTGACAAGCATAACAGTTATCAATTAGTTGTGCAATTTAATAAAGACAGCCTAAAAATAGAAGACCACAACTACCGATATCGAGATAATAATAACTATGCCAATCAAAATAAAAAGTATCAATCTAAAACGCTATTGTTTCTAGATCGTTCTATCTATAGACCTGGACAAAAAGTATATTATAAAGCGATTGCACTTCAAAAAGAAAATGAAATCTCAAGTAGTGTAAGCGATCAACAAATCAATATTGAAGCGAGAGATGTGAATGGACAATCTATTTTCAATAAAACGCTTACTTCAAATACTTATGGTTCTGTTCATGGGGAATTTAATTTGCCCAAAAGTGGTTTAACAGGGAACTTTTATATTACGGCGTCTATTGTTAAACCTAGAGATCGATATAGAAATCAAAATGCTAATGTTAGCTTTTCTGTAGAGGAATATAAACGTCCTACTTTCGAAGTGACTTTCGAGCCCGCTACTGAAATTTTCAAACTGAATGATACGGTAACTGTAAAAGGTTCTGCCAAAGCATTTTTTGGGGGAAATATTACGGATGCTAAAGTGACTTACTCCGTAAAAAGAACCGTACGCCCTTTGTATTGGTGGTGGCGAAGTTTCCCTAGTAATGAAAACGGAAAGCAAATTGACCAAGGAGAATTGGTAACGGATGCTGATGGAAATTTTGAAATTCAATTTGTAGCTGAAACGGATAGTCCTAAAGTTGAAAATAAGGTTTTTGACTACGAAATCACCGCTAAGGTTACAGATGTTAATGGAGAAACTAGAGAGGCTACACAGACTATAAAAGTGGCAGATAAAAATTTATTGGCAGATATTATAATCGACGAAACATTGTCAAGTGAAACGCTAAGTGAAGTCATTATCAAAACTAAAGACGTTAACGGTAACCCGATTAAAACTACGGGTAGTTTAACAGCCTATAAACTTAAGGCTCCAAAGCGTTACTTAAATGCTCGTCCTTGGCCTTCTCCAGATATTCAAAATATTGATCTAGCTACCTTCGAAAGCACTTTTGCGCATATTCCATATACTAACGAAAACGACCCAAAGCAATGGGAAAAGGGCGCTTCTTTTTGCGAACATACTTTTGAAAATACAGCTGAGACTACTTTCCTTTTAGATGAAACGAAAGATTGGCCCGCTGGAAAATATCTATTGGTTACCAAAGTAACAGATCCGCTTACCAAAGCTACCTCGGAAAACCAAAAGCTGATTACGCTGAGTCATGCAAAGCAAGACATCCCCGCAGATCAGCAAGTATTTGATTTAGCTGTAGATTACAATCCTGAAAACACAACGAAGGCGACTTTTAAACTAAGTACTTCTGTAAAGCAACTACATACCTATCTAGAAGTATATGATGGCAATCGATTAATTCACGAAGAAAAAGTAACAATCAAAAAAGGAAGTAAAACTTTAAATATTTCGCTGCCAAAATTGAATTATGATAAAGTAACCGCCAAGGTACATTACCATATTTTCAATCGATTTTATAGTCAACAGGAAATCTTAGATTTTTCTAAAACTCCTATACATCTAGAAATTGAAAAGAAACACTTTACGGATAAATTAGTCCCTGGCGTAAAAGAAACTTGGAGTTTCAAACTAAAATCGTCTGACAAGAATCCTTTTCAGGCAGAAGGGTTAGCGAGTATGTATGATGCTTCTTTAGATCAATTTCGACCGCATTCATGGAATACTAATTTTGCATTTGGTTCATACGCCCCACCAACTCCTGTAACTCAAGAACTGAATAAACTAGCTACTAAAGGCACTTATTATAATGAAGTTGTAAATCGTATTCTGTTACCAAATATTCCTTTAGAAAAAATGAATTTGTATGGATTTACGTTTAATAAAATCAACTCGTGGGAGTATCGACAGTATTTAAGTCTTCTTAGTAAAAAATTATTTCTTGCTAATTGGGATCAGGGTAAAAATCAAAACAAAATACTTATATATGGTATTATAACTGATGAAGACGGAGAGTCTTTACCAGGCGTGAATATTATTGAAATGGGCACTAATAATAGCACGTTAACTGATTTTGATGGATTATTCAATATTATATGTGAAAAAGGAAATACTCTTAATTTTAACTATGTTGGATTCAAAAGTCAATCCATAATTGCTCAAAAAAACCTACAAACAGTAAATATTAAATTAGTCGAAGATGCATCAGTGCTTAATGAGGTAGTTGTTATCGGCTATAGCAAACAATCTTCTAAATCTTTAGCTAGATCGAAAGGTGTACGATCTAGTAATATGAGAATGAGAAAAGCTATGTCTATGTCAGCTGACATGGAAGAAGCTGAGTTATCAAATACAGTACAAAGTAGAGCAGCAGGAGTGGCCCTTCAATACGAAACTACTGAAGGAGAAGCTGATGATGCAATTGAAAAATCTGAATTGAATGAAAGTAATATTGTTTCTACAGAAGATCTAAAAACCATCAAAGCCCGAGAAAACCTCAACGAAACCGCTTTCTTCTTACCTAATTTAAAAACTAATAAAAAAGGGGAAATCGAATTTGAATTTACTTC
>JAHDEF010000005.1 GCA_020628975.1 Aquimarina sp.
GGCTGTTGGCTGTTGGCTGTTGGCTGTTGGCTGTTGGCTGTTGGCTGTTGGCTAAATTGAACAATTATTCAATTTTATCCAAATTATATTGAATAATACCTAAAAAAACACACCTAATTAAATAAATCTGATGTGTTTTCTAAATAATCTCTTTTAAATTGATTTCAAAATAATAGCTAAATGCTAAAAACCAATAGCTGCTAGCCTATTTATTATCCTCTAATCTTTTTAATCAAAGCTATAGCATCAGCTACTTTTTTCTGTAGACCATCGTAGTCCTCATCAGCTAAAATTTGTTTGCTGATCAATTGAGAACCCATACCTACGCAGGTAACTCCTGCATCAAACCAACCTCTTAAGTTGCTTTCTTCAGTAGTTACTCCACCTGTTGGCATAATTGATGTCCAAGGTTGTGGTCCTTTTATACCTTTTACGAAATTAGGTCCGTATAGATTTCCTGGAAATAATTTTACTACTTCACACCCTAATTCTTCTGCACGAGTAATTTCAGTTAATGTACCACATCCAGGATTCCAAGCTACCTTTTTACGATTACATACAATCGCAATATCTTCACGCAATACAGGAGTCACAATAAAGTTTGCTCCTAAAGACATATACAATGAAGCTTGTGCAGCATCCGTTACTGAACCTACACCCATAATCATACCTGGTAATTCAGCAATAGCATATTTGGTTAGTTCAGCAAAAACTTCGTGAGCGAAATCTCCACGAGCTGTAAACTCTAATAAACGAGCTCCACCATCATAACATGCTTTTAATACTTTCTTCCCTAATTCAATATTTGGGTGATAAAATAAAGGGACCATTCCCGTTTCCTTCATTACTTGCGCTACTTCTATTCTTGAAAATTGGGCCATTTTTCTAGCTTTTGGCTATTAGCTTTTAGCTATTAGCTATTATTATTTATATGAAAGAAGTCTATTGACTTCATTTTTAAACATTCATCTTGCCAAAAGCTAAAAACCAATGGCTGAAAGCTGTTTAACGATCTACTTTTGCAGATCCGTCACTTTCTATAAAATTCAAAACCTCTTGCTTTGAGGCTCTATTTACATCACCAAAAATGGTGTGTTTGATAACACAAGCACCTGTAGCGAAGGCTACTGCTTTTTTTAGATTATCGGCGTACTCACACAATCCGTAAATCAATCCTCCCATAAAAGCATCTCCTGTTCCCACTCGATCTACTACTGGAGTCACTTCGTTTAAGCGTGCACGATACATTTTCCCTTCATTGTAAAGTAGACCTCCAATAATTTGGTGTGAAGCATTTACCGAATTTCTATAGGTCATTGCTAATGTTTTTAAGTTGGGTAACAACTCAAACACTTTATCAAAAACTTCTTTCGCTTCAACATCTGTAGTGTAATCTGGGTCTAACTTATCTTTACCTAACATGAATAAAGCCGTATCTACATCTCCTAAAATTACATTACTATAACTTAGCAATTCAGGCATTACATCTTTAGGTTCTTTACCATATTTCCATAACTTTTTACGATAGTTAAGATCCGTAGAAATAGTTAATCCTTTAGCCGCTGCTGCTCTTACTCCTTCTAAACATACTTCTGCAGCATTTGGTGATAATGCTGGTGTAATACCACTCCAATGGAACCAAGTGGCTCCATCTAATACCTCATCCCAATTAATATCACCAGGCTGTACTTGAGAAATTGACGAATCATCTCTATCATATACAACAGTGCTATTTCTACCGGAAGCACCGTTTTCCAAAAAGTATAATCCTAAACGTTTTCCTTGACGTAATATATGTTTGTACCCAACTCCAAAACTTTTAATGGTTCGCATAGCGCATTCAGCTATAGCATTTTGAGGAAGTGCTGTCACAAATTCAACATCTAACCCATAATTTGATAAAGATGCTGCTACGTTGAATTCTCCCCCTCCATAAATTACTTCAAAAGAAGTAGCTTGACTAAAGCGAAGATTATTGGGTGGCGAAAATCTTCCTAGGATTTCACCGAAAGTGATAATTTTTTGCATTTTCTATCTATTCACAAAACTGATTCGAGAAAAAACGATGTCCTTTCTCTTAACATATCTTTAGTAGATACGTTTTAAACGCGGCAAATTTCCGAAAAAAAAATGGAATAGTAGCTATAAGCTTTGCGCTTTAAGAAATCAGCTTTTTTGGTAAAACTTAGAAGTCTACTGTTGCTTTAATTACTCCTGTTTCTGGCTTCGTCCAACTATCAAAATGATCGATCATTTCTGTGAAAGCCACATTGTGTGTTATAAAGGATTCCGTTGGAAATTGATCTAATACATTGATAACATGCTCAAAATCCTCAATAGTCGCATTACGACTACACATAATAGTAGTCTCTTTAGCATGAATTTTTGGATGTGTAAATACTAACTCGCCTTTAGAAAGACCAACTAGAACATACCTTCCTCCATGAGCCATGTAATCTGGTCCAGACTCTAAAGCACCTTTAAATCCTGTAGCATCAAATACGGCTGTTGCCATGTCTCCTTGGGTGATTTCTGCAATTTTTTCAACAGGATTGTCATTTACATTAAAAACATAATCTGCTCCTATTTCTTCTTTTGCATATTGCAAACGACCATCATGAACATCCAAAGCAATGACTTTTGCCCCTGCAATCTGAGCCAATTTGATCATTCCGATCCCTATAGGACCGCAACCTACAACGACAACCGTTTCACCTTCTTGAACTTGCGCTCTTCGTATAGCATGTGCACCAATAGCCAATGGTTCTACAATGGCCATTTGGTCGTATGATAAATTATTGGCCGATAATAATAAATCTTGACGCACTGTTATATACTCTTGCATTCCTCCATCCGAGTGTACTCCTAGTACACTGATATTGGTACAGCAATTGGTTTTTCCATGTCTACAAGCGATACATTTTCCACAACTTACATATGGCATGATCACCACTTTATCACCTGCTTTGATTCCTCTTTCATTGGCTCCAATTTCAACAACTTCAGAAGCCAATTCGTGCCCTAATATTCTTGGGTATGTAAAAAAGGCTTGATTTCCTGAATAAGCATGTAGGTCTGTCCCACAGATTCCTACTTTCTTGACTTTTAATAAAGCTTCATTTTCTTTTCTAACAGGTTGCTCTTTTTCTTTTAATAAGAAGGTACCTGGCTCTTCGCAAACTATGTATTTCATTCTATTCGCTATACGCTGCTCGCTTAACGCTAACAGCTTATTTTAAAATTACACCTACAAGGTTTTGAAAACCTTGTAGGTACGGTTATGTAATATTTTGGCTTTTATATGATTACTCGTGATAAATAATAAGATTCTAATTGTGTCATTCCTTGCTTGACAAGGAATCTCATCCTATTGAATTTTAAAATTATAATTAAATCCTAAAATAAATCTGATAGCTGTTTTAGTTGGGAGCTAATACTAAATTTAGTCTTGGGACATGATATCAGACTTCGACTTCGCTCAGTCTTCGATTTATTCGAACCTTGAGCGAAGTCGAAAGGTGTCTGGTGAAACTTAAATAATTCTTAACGGTTACTTAGAAATCTCTAAAACATGAGCAAAATTTCCTTTTTGCTTTCCTAAGCTCGAAATTTCTAAACCTTTGTTCGTTTGTTTAAATGTTACCTTTTGATCACTTCCCAATAATTTCACATTAGAAACATTTAGGTCTTTAGCATATTCACTGTTTGACGCCAATGATTTTATTGTCACTTTTCCCCTTTTTGGCCAAGCCATCATGATCGCATATAACTTATCTCCTTTTTGTGTGAATCGAATATCTTGACCTGTAAAATCTTTATTTTTCCCTTCAGAGTGATGACCCTTTCCAACTTCTGTTGGCCCTTCTCCAAAAGTTTTCCAATATTTAGTCTCATAAATAGCTTCTCCATTTACAGCTAACCACTCTCCTATTTGTAACAATATTTCTTTTTGGTCATCAGGAATGGTTCCATCTGCTTTTGGACCTACATTTAATAATAGGTTACCATTTTTAGAAACGATATCCACTAAATCATCCACTAACTGATTTGCCGTTTTAGATTCCCAGTTAGACACATGACACCAAGAATTCTTCCCTATAGAAGTATCTGTTTGCCATGGTAATTTTCTAATTCCAGGCAACTTCCCTCTTTCTAAGTCATAAATAACTGTTCCTTCTGGAAAAGCATCATGATCGAAGTTCTTGTCTTGTAATACGACTTCTTTCCCCCATTCGATTCCTTTGTTGTAATAATATGCGGCAATTTTAGGACGATATTCCTTCCAGTCGGGGGTATCTAACATAAAATCGAACCATAGAATGTCAGGCTGATAATTGTCAATTAAATCTTTTGTACGCTCCCACCAGCGTTTTTTAAAGGCTTCTGAAGGTGGCTCGCTATAGTCTTTTCCTTTTGAAGAATATAGATCGGCATAATTAGGATCAGTAGTATCGAAATAATCTTTTTTATTAAAGAAAGACCAATTGAAAGCAAAATGAGAAGAAGCTCCCATAATTAAACCTTTGGCACGTCCTTCTTTCATGAGTTCCCCCAACACATCACGCTTTGGCCCCATATCTTTGGAGTTCCAACGTGTAGTCTTCGACGCATACATCGCAAAACCATCATGATGATCGGCTACTGGAACAACATATTTTGCTCCTGCTTTTTTGAAGAGATCAATCCATTCGGCAGCATCAAATTTTTCTGCTTTAAACATCGGAATGAAATCTTTATATCCAAAGTCTTTTTGGTCGCCGTAGGTTTTTTTGTGATGTAAATACACATCGGTTGGGCCTTTCCCCCAACTACCTCCTGTCGGAGCAATTACGATAGAATCGAAATACATATTTCGCGGATACCATTCGGATCCAAAAGCAGGAACGGAATATGCCCCCCAGTGAATAAATATTCCAAATTTTTGCTCATTAAACCAGGCTGGATCTTTATAATGCTTTTTTATAGATTCCCAATTAGGCTCATAAAGCGGCGTTTGAATTACCGTAGTTTTTTCTGCTATCGGCTTTCTTGCTTCTTCTTTGGGTTTACATGCAGTTGCAACGATTAAAAAGCAACCTAATGTCTGTATTAAGACTTTATTTTTCATTGGAATTATATGATTCTGTTGTTTATCAACTATGTTTTTTGTTGTTGTGTTTTATCAGTTCGAGTGATTTTCACGTAACGATAGTGGAATCAAAGTTGTATCGAGAACTATCGAACCCTGACTTGTTCTCGATACATTTTTCTACGTTTCACTTCGAAAAACACTCGAACTGATAATCACGAATAGTTTTTTTGTAATAGTTCTCGATACAATTCTTTTCCATTTCATTACAAAGAATTACTCGAACTGACATTGTATTCTACTTATCCCAATACGCATCAATTACTTTTTGAATATGTGGATAATTTTCATCGCCTTCATCTAAATCGGTTCTTAGCCTTTTAAGTTCTTGCTTCATTTCTTTAACAATCGCTGCATACTTTGGATCGTTGTACACATTATTCATTTCATTAGGATCATTTTTCATATCATAGAATTCCCAAGCTACGGGAGTTTTTCTTGTATAATCATTACCCCAACTGTAGGGCAACTTCACATTAGGATCATCTACATCCATATGATAACGCCCATAGAAGAATATAAGTTTATAATCTTTAGAACGAATTCCGAAATGAGCTGGGTTTGCATGGCGATGTGCCATATGCATCCAGTAGCGATAATATGTATTTTTTCGCCAGTTTTCAGGTTCGTTACCCGTATGCAAAATTTCCTTGAAACTTTTTCCTTGCATCTGATTTGGCACTTTACCGCCTGCTAAATCGATCATAGTGGGTGCAAAATCGGTATTATTG
The DNA here is from genome assembly GCA_020628975.1 of Aquimarina sp. GTDB lineage: Bacteria > Bacteroidota > Bacteroidia > Flavobacteriales > Flavobacteriaceae > Aquimarina. Next base: position 5,860 of record JAHDEF010000005.1, read on the forward strand.
ACTAGGGCTCCGCTTCGTTTTCCTTGCTTGATGTATTTAGGACCCCAAACAAACAAAGGCATACGCATAGATTCTTCATACATCCAACGCTTATCGATATAATCATGCTCACCTAACATAAAACCTTGGTCGCCCGTGTACATAATAATTGTATTTTCTAGTAAGTTTTCACTTTCTAAATAATCCATAATGCGTTTAAAATTATCATCAACTCCTTTTACGCAGCGTAAATAACTTTTCAAATACAGCTGGTAGGTATCACTAGCATGTTTTCTTTCAGCGTCGTTCCATTGAAATGGTTTATGGTCAGATGTAGGAATTTCTTGTGCTACCCCATACTTTTTGTAATTCTCATCGTGCACTAAGTTCATTGCTTGATGACGCACTAAATTTCTTCTAGAAACGGAAGAACCTATGATACGTGTTAAGGAATCATTTTTACCTCTTGTCGCCTCGGAACCATTATTTTTATTATCATACATACTAGCAGGTTCAGGAATCCAAGTGTCTGCTAAATAATTTTCATATCTAGGGGCATATTCAAAATCATCGTGTGGCGCTTTAAATTGAGGCATCAAGAAAAAAGGCTTGTTTTTATCTCTTTTATTTTTAAGCCAATTAATGGTTAAATCAGCCACCTTATCTGTAGAGTGTCCTTTTCTTTTAATTGTATTTTCTGGCCAAGGCTTTGGGCCTTGAACTCGAAATTCTGGATCGAAATATTTTCCTTGAGAAGGAAACACACAATAGTAATCAAAAGCTGCAGGTTCGGCATGCAAATGCCATTTACCCACAATTGCTGTTTCATAACCTAAATTGTTAAATGCTTTGGGAAGGTATTGTTTGTCGACAGGTAATTCACCTTGCAAATCGAGAACTCCATTGGCTTGGCTATACTGACCTGAAATAATGGAAGCACGGGAAGGCACACAAATTGCATTGGTTACATAACAGCGATCGAATATAACCCCTTCCTTTGCTAGTTTATCTAAATTTGGAGTAGGATTCAATGCTTGTAACCGGCTATTGTAAATACCAAGTCCTTGGGTGGTATGATCATCAGCCATCATAAATATGATATTTGGCTGTTTTTCTGAGTAGACTTCAGTTTTTTTCTGAGTAAAGCTACAACCGATTGTATTAATAATGATTACACCTAAAAAAAGGCTTTTAAAAAATATTTTCATAATTATGATAAATAATCCTTTAGGGTATTTCTGTCTTTGTTTAAGGTTTTCATATACTCACTAGGTACTACGCCATATTGCTTTTTAAAACATTTGGAAAAGTAAGACGCTGTATTAAAACCGGTCATGTACATAATTTCTTTTACGGACATATCACTTTTTTTAAGCAATTGAACCGCTCGTTTTAAACGAACGCTTCTTATGAATTCACTAGAAGATAACCCTGTACTTTCTTTAATTTTCAAATATAAGTTACTTCTGCTCATTCCCATTTCCGAAACTAACATTTCTACACTAAAATCAGTATTCATCATATTTTCTTCCACGATTTGCATCGCTTGTTGTAAGAAAATTTCTTCGGAAGAGGTTACTTCGATTTCCTTTGGCTCTAGTGAAATTTTACCGTGATACTCATTTCTAAGCTGTTGTTGCTTTTCTAAAACATTATTAACTTTTAGCAAAAGTACATCAAGGTCAAAGGGTTTTCTTATAAAATCAACTACCCCTAGTTTTAGTGCTTGTTTTTCGGATTCTTTGCTGGACTTTGCTGTTAACATAATTACGGGGATATTACTAGTAATATCGCTTTCAATTAATTTAGAAACCATTTCAAAACCATCCATTACAGGCATCATTATATCACTAATAATAACTTGTGGACGAAACTTCTCAGCCAATTCAAAACCTTCTTTTCCATCAACAGCTTCTAGAATTTGATAGTCGGCTTGCACTCCATTTTTGATAAACTCTCGAATATCTTCATTATCTTCAACTATCAAAATTTTCACCCTATTTTTTGCTTCATTGCGAGCTGTTTTTTGATAGGATTTTGCTAAATCTTCTTTTAATTCGTAAGCTAAACTTTTTAAATCGGGAGCTAAATTTAATGGCTGTTCTGCCTGTGCTTCTTTTTCCAATTCGATAAGTTTCGATGTAGCAATTTCATCTTGATATTTAGGTAGTAATACGGTAAAGGTGGTTCCTACATTTTCAATACTATGTACGTCGATAAATCCATCATGAAGTTCTACTAAATTTTTGGTGAATGACAAACCAATGCCAGCTCCTTCTATATTTTTATCGCGATCGGTGTAATAGCGTTCAAAAATATGATGAAGTTTTTCTGTAGAAATACCTTTTCCTGTATCTTTTATCTGAATTACAATATAGTCGGAAAGATTTAATTTTTTGCTTAATACATTTGGGCTGCTATAATCGTTTCCATCGTGAATTTCGAGCGTTATTTTATGACCTTCGGGAGTAAATTTGAAGGCATTAAATAATAGGTTGTTTAAAATTTTTTCTAAAGCATCAGGATCGAATGGAATTACCAAATGTTTTTGACTCGCTACAATTTTAAAATCGATTTGTTTTTTTGTTGCCAAAAATGTGAATGGCCCCGAAGTTTCTTCTACAAAAACCACTAAATCTAAATTAGAGATTTTTAGGGTCATTTTTTGACGATCCATACGGCGAAAATCCAATAATTGATTTACTAAACGAAGTAAATAATTAGTGTTTTTCTTCATTAAATTATACTGTTTTTGGCGCTGTGTTGCATTCCAATTTTCATTGTTTTTTTCTAACACATCTAGCGGCCCCTTGATTAAGGTTAAAGGGGTTCGAAACTCATGAGAAATATTGGTGAAAAATTCGAGCTTCATTTGCTGCAATTCTTCCGACTTTTTCTTCTCTAATTTGTTGACTTCGTATTGGTGTTTTTCTTCTGCTCGTACAATGGTAAATCTACGAAAAGCAATTAGCAATAAGGAAAGTAATAAAGCATATCCTGAAAAAGCTATAGTAGATTTCCACCATGGGGTTTCCACTTTAATATGGATTCTTTTGTCGCTTTTGCTCCACCCACCAGTTCCGTTGGTAGTTTCTATTTTAAAAACGTAATTCCCTGAAGGAATATTCGTGTAAGTCGCAAATCTTTTTTTCGCATCAACTAGTTGCCAATCAGCATCGAAACCCTCTAATAAGTATCGGAATTTATTCTTTTCAGAAGATATATAGCTTGTTGAAGAAAATTCAATGGAAAAACTATTTTCTTTGGGTTTTAAGGTGATTCTTTCTTGGTAATTAAGTCCTTTATTTAAAATTATCCGTCCATTTTTTTCCTCTCCTATATTTACTTTATCATTTAATACGTAGAAATTAGTAAATAAGGGTTTTTTATTTATTTTGTGTTCTAATACATCTGTTGGTTTGAAAATATTTATACCATTGGTACCTCCGAAATACAAATAACCATCTTGGGTATTTAAGCTTGAAAGTTCTAGAAACTCTTCGCCTTGAAGCCCATCACTTGTACTAAAATTCACAAAACTTTTAGTTGCTACTTCAAATTTTGAAAGTCCTTTATTCGAGCTTAACCATAAATTCCCTTTGGCATCTTCTTCAATTGCCTTGACAATGTCGTTTGGCAATCCTTTGTTTGTATTGAAATGTTCGAATCCTACTTGCCCTTTGTTATCCGTATAAAATTTGTTTAATCCCCCTCCTAAAGTACCTACCCAAATAGTTCCGCTTTTTGACTGGTAAATATCAAGTATGTAATTATTTGAAATGCTATTCGCAATTTCAGAATTGTGCTTAAAAATTTTAAATGTTATTTTTTCGTTGTGAAATTGATCTTTACTTAAAAAATGTAAACCATCGGCAGTACCAATCCATAAATTCCCATCGGTATCTTCTAAAAAGCTTCGAATTACTTGACTATTTAAATTACTATTCTGGGGAGTGAATTGACTAATTTGAGCTGTTCCTTTTTCATCGAAAATATACCTGAAAATCCCTTTGGCATAAGTACCTATCCAAAGTGTTTTTTCTTGAGTTTGTTTAATTGCGAAAACACTACTTCTAAAATTTCGAATAACCTCAACATCATCTTCCGAATATTGCTTTCCTTTCTTAAGCGGTATTCTTGAAAAATTAACATCTGACTGGCGCCCAATATACAGGAATAACCTACCGTTAATTTCTATTTCTTCGAGAGCAAAAACATTTCGTGTGTTTTCTATTTCCTCAAATTTTAATTTCCCGACATTACTGCTGTTGCTAAAATTTAAATTCCCATCTTCGGTACCCACCCACAAGGTATTTTGACTGTCGCGGTAAAGTGTTCGAATGTTATTATAACTTAAACTTTTCTTATTCAAGCTTTTTTTTACGGTTACAAATGGATTGTTTTTTGGAGAAAATTTATTTACGCCGCCTCCTTTTGTACCTGCCCAAAAAATTCCTGACTGATCTTTATATAAACTTCTAATAGAAGTTCGATTTAAGCCTAAGGGTTGAGAAATATCGTATTGAAAAGTTTCTTCTGGGGTAAATACATTGTTCTTTTTGTCATATTTTAATTTATGTAAACCTGAAACGCTAGCTACCCATAAATTATTTTCGTTATCACTTTCAAGGTCGAAAACAGTAGTTTCAAAAATTTTGAGAAATTGATTTTCGTCTTTAGGTTTTTGCAAAACAATATTACCTGTTCCGATAAAGAAGTTCCCGAAATCATCTTCTGAAAAAGCTTGAACTTGCGGTTTGAAATTCAAGCCCAAACTATTTGAGAAATCAACAAACGTTATATTTGATTTACCGTTGAAAAAGGCTTTGAACAACCCATGTTCAGTACCCACCCAAATTTGTTCGTCGCTGGTTTGAAATACACTATTAATAGAAATTGGCGCATTCGTTTTCTTATCAATTATGGTGTAATGATTGAAATTATCATTATCAACGTTTATCTCAAATAAACTTAAACCTGCACGGGTACTCACCCATAAACGATTATGGAAATCTATGTAAAGAGAAGCGCAAACACTATTGGGCGCTGAATTTAAATTTCCTTTAATGTGGTGGTAATTTGTAAATTCTTCAGTAACAGGATTGAATTTGGTAATCCCTGCATTGGTATTAATCATCCAAAGATTTCCATCTTTGTCTTTAACCAAATTTCTAACTAAATTATTGGGAATACTTCTAGTGTCATTTTCTTGATTTCTAAAAATTTTGAAACTATAACCATCAAATTTGTTTAAACCATCATGTGTCCCAAACCACATAAAACCCTGATCATCTTGAATAATAGTATTTACATCATTTTGTGATAGTCCTTTTTCGGATGTAATGTGATCAAATTGAATATTAGTTTGAGCACTAACATGCAACATAAAAAATAAGGTAAAAGCCCTGACGATTATAGTTGAAATATACTTTTTCAATACCCTTAGTGATTAGCGTATTACAAGATAGGCTATACTCATGGAAATTTTATACTATTTAGCTATTTGAGGTATATATTTGAATCATTTGTAATAGTTAATATGACTTAGTCGAGTTTGACACAATGCTGTTAAGCGATTTGCGTTGTATATTAATATCGGGAAACCATTCTTCTAAAAATTAAACCTTAGAATTTATTCGATAAATAAAGCAACACAATCGTATATTAATGAAATTTATATCAAAAATTTCGACTTAAGTAATAATCGCCTTGCTGTAACAATGAAACAATCCTTTATACTATTAGCTATATTATTTTGCTTAAGCTGCTCGGAAACTAATATTGATCCTGAAGCCGTTTTAAGTAAATTACCGAAAATTGAACGCGAAATTTCATTTGAGTCTGATATCCGAGCATTGAATGAACAATATTGCATATCATGTCACTCAGGTACCACGCCTGATGCCGGTTTGCTATTAACGAATTACAATGAATTTCTAATTTCAAGTAGAAGAGGTTCAGACAATCGGAATTCCATTTTTCGCATTCGTAACAGAACCATGCCACCTAGTTCGAGCCCTGCACTATCTAATGAAGAAATACAACTATTCTTAAAATGGGAAGAAGATGGATTCCTTGAAAATTAACTAAAAAATTCTTTATGAAATATCTTATTCCAGTCTTATTTTTAATTAGTACTTCTTGTTTTGCTCAACGTTTCAACACAGAAAATGGACACACTAAATTTGAAGCTTCGGTACCAACGCTAATTCCTGTAAAAGCTGAAAATGAAAAAACTAAAGCTATTTTTGATAGTGCGTCAAATGCTATTGCCATATTAATGTATATATCCGATTTTGAATTTAAAATCCCGTTAATGCAAGAGCATTTTAATGAAAATTATATGGAAACAGGCAGCTTTCCTAAAGCTACTTTTCAGGGAATCTTAATGGATAAAAATCGGGTCGAAGGTGACTTAACTATCAAAGGCGAGACCAAACAAATTAGTATTCCTGTAAATTTTAAAGAAGAAGGAAATATTTCAATTTCTGGAGAATTTAAGGTATGGCCTGGAGATTTTAAAATTGATGTTCCTAAAATTGTTAGTCGAAAAATGGCTGAAGAAATAAGCATTCACTTTAATTACTTACTCGCTCCTAAAAATTAATTATGAAATACCATTTGTTGTTCTTGTTAATAGGAATAAAATCAGCTTTTTTATGGTCACAACAAGAAGGAAATCTTTTGGAAGAAATAGACGGTAATTCTTCTTCAACATATACTGCTCCAGCATTCAAAGCCTTTAAAGTAGGTAATTTACAATCGACCAAATTAGCAGGAAAGAAAGAACTGTATTTGTATTTATCGCATCGTTTCGGCTCCTTAGATGAAGGATTTGACACCTTTTTTGGACTTGATAATGCCAACACTAAAATCCAATTGCTTTATGGTATTACCGATAAACTTCAAATTGGCGCAAGTAGAGAATCGCTAAGAAAAACCTATGCCCTATCTGCGAAATATGGTATTATTAGACAATCGAATTCATTCCCATTTAACATCGTCTCTTACACTACTATTAATGGAAATAGCGAAGTAAGCGCAAGTCAATTTCCTGGATTAGAATTTGAAGATCGGCTAAGTTATGCGACACAATTATTAATTTCTAGAAGAATTAATGAGCGCTTATCATTGTTAATAGCTCCGTCATTTGTGCGTCAAAATGCAGTGTTAGAAATTTCCCAAGACAACAATCAATTTGCATTAGGAATTGGAGGAAGATTAAAGTTAAGTAAACGCTTTTCTTTAAACATAGATTACGTGCCACATTTAAACAGAGCGCAAAATTCTACATTCGTTAATCCTTTAACCATTGGTGTTGATATAGAAACTGGTGGACACGTATTTCAACTGCTTTTCACCAACGCACAATCAACTAATGAACCTGGATTTATAAGCAATGCTGAAGGAGATTGGTCAAAAAGCGACATTTTTTTTGGGTTTAATGTTGTTAGAGTTTTTTAGCTAAAACTAAATAAAGGCTGATTAAATACTAAGTCATTATAAGCGTGTTGTACTAAGTCTTTGTTAAGAAAATTACAGTTTTCGACTAATCTTTATAACTTAGTTGCATTCTTGTAAAGCTAATGACACAAAACAAACTAAATAATATTGCAGCACCTTTCGAAATATCCGTTGGTTTTCATAAATACTTGCAGAAATACGAACAATTAATTTCTAATAATTCTGCCTTTCAAGAAGCTAGAGCTAAAGAAATTTTGAGTGTTGCTGAAAAGCTTCCTTTTCTAAGAGAAGGCTTTTCTGATTTAAGTTTACTAAAAACTTATGAGTCAGAAATTAAATTTGTGTTGCGCGATGCTTTCAACGAAATTTTATCAGATAATGAAATAAAAAGTGCCTCGGTACCATTTTATGACGTCGTTTTTAATACCTCTAATCGTTTTCGAAAAATTCTTACAGAAGCAGGAAATGATTTTATACCCTTAATAGATTATACTTCAGATGATGAACGCTACATCATTGCTTGTAGTATTATTTTGACTTTTTATTATGGGTACAACATCAATTTTAAACGTCCATTTATTTACAAAATACCCGATTCTAAAGGAATTAATCGATTTTACAAAGTCCTTTATAATGCTGATTTTGTAGAAATTTTCAGAAAAGATACTACGCCAGAAATTACAGAAAAAGAAGTCGATCTTTTATTAGATAATTTTGATAATATTGATTTATGGAAAGAAAAATTCCCTCCAAACTCCTATATATTCAAGGGGTTTATTATATCAAACATATTCGACACTACTGACGATCAGTCGATATCTAATTTAAAATCTACACTAATTGCTCGCGACAAACCTACTGATCGTAATATGATTGATGAGTTTCGCGAGGTGTTTCGATCATTATTAGACATATTAGATATTGAAGTTGGTTTTACCGCTTATAATAATGATAATCATAAATTAGAAACACTACATGGCCAGCAAATTAAAAGTTATTTACTAGGCGATAAAGATTATGATGATTGTATGAATTGCCTTTGTGGTTGGTCGTTCAATCAAATTTTTAACAAAAAGGAGTACGTTTCTTATTCTAATGTTGAAGCTGCATACGATAATGCCAATCAAAAATCGGCTTTGCTAAATAGCTTACACCAACAAGACATTAAGAGTTGCATTATAGCGCCTATAGCCAATTCTGAAAAACTCCTAGGTGTTTTAGAGTTAGTGTCAAAATCTCCAAAAGTACTAAACAGTATCAATGCTAATAAGTTAAATGATGTAATGCCGTTTATTATATCAGCTGTTGAACGCTCACAAGAAGATGAAAAGAATCAGATTGAAGCGATAATTCAGCATGAATGTACCTCGATTCACTCTAGTGTTTTTTGGAAATTTAAAAACGAAGCCAAACGTTTTTTAAGACGTCAAATGTTAGGTGAAAACCCTAATTTCAGAAAAATAGCTTTTAAAGAAGTATATCCGCTATACGGACAAACTGATATTAAAGGATCGTCGGAAGCGAGAAATTGGGCTACACAGCAAGATTTAATATTACAAGTCAAAGCAGCAAAAATAGTACTAGAACAAATAGAGCGTATTTATCCCTTACCTATTTATGAACAACAATTATTTCTATTAGAACAATTTTTGACTGAAATAAAAGATAATTTTCAAGTTGATAGCGAGCAGGTAATTACAAATGCTTTACAAAAACATATACACCCACTATTTACACATTTAGAAGATGACCCGAAAGTGGCTTCTTCTATTGAAACGTATTTCAATAAAATTGATCCAAAACTCGAAATTCTTTATTTACATCGAAAAAAGTATGACGATACTATTGCCTTAGTAAATAAGAAACTGGCGCGTTTGCTAGATGAAAAACAAGTGCAAGCGCAAGCTATGTTTCCTCATTTTTTTGAACGCTTTAAAACTGACGGAGTCGAACATAACATGTACATAGGCGCATCGATTTCTGAAAAAAAGAAATTTGATTTGTTGTATTTAAAAAACTTGCGCCTGTGGCAGCTACAAGTTATTTGTGAAATGGAAAACACCTACTACCAAATGCAATCTAATTTTGACATAGGTTTAGATGTGGCTTCTATGATATTGGTATTCAATACCCCAATGACTATTAGTTTTAGGATGGATGAAAAACAATTTGATGTTGATGGCACCTATAATGCCCGCTACGAAATTGTAAAAAAACGAGTAGATAAAGCGCATATTAAAGGAACTGATGAAAGAGTAACTCAAAAAGGAAAATTGAGCATTATTTATTCTCAAAAACAGGATGAAAAGGAATACTTGGGTTATATTTCATTTTTGCAGTCTATAAATTATTTAGGTACGACAATTGAAATTGTTGAGTTAGAAGATTTACAAGCCGTAACAGGACTTAAAGCCATTCGAGTTCCTATTCTCTACCAAAAAAAGCCCAACAGTAATAAGTTATATACTTATGATGATTTAATGCAGGTTTTAAAATAAGCTAAGGCTACAAGGCTTTAAAAGCCAATGCAAAAGCAATGACGCTTACTACAATACCAATCATAAAAATACTATACGTCCATCGTAGAATTTGATATTTTCTACGGAGCACTTTTCCTAAAAAATATAAATCTTTGATCATAGAATTGTATAGGTAGTCTTTGTCTTGCATCAATTCATTCATGGCCCATTCAAAATCTTGAAGCGGCATTTTATGAAAATTTCCGAAGAATAATAAGTTAACTTTCTTTTGTTCTACATCTTCACGAGTAAATTCGCCACTAGTTACATTGGGGCGCGTTGCAACAATCGACAAAATCATAGAAGCTACTGTAAATAGCACAAAAATTACGGTTGGGTATACCAAGTACTCGTTAGAAGGATTATCGAGCTTAGGCAATAAATTGGCAAGTACTAACGACACAATAATCGCATTAACCGAAAGCAAAATATTAGCTTTTGTATCGGCAATATCGCTTAAGGTAATGTGATTTCTAAGTGTTACTCGAAACATAGTTTCGATACCACGTTCAGGCGTATTCGATTTTTTGGAAGTTGACGTTTTTAGTAATGGGTTTTTAAAGGTTTGAGCTTTTAATACAAGCTTATTTAAATTTTTAAGCTTTCTTTTCGACCATTGTTTTTTGGCAAACCCCGTATGAAATTGATGGAAATTATTGAAAAATCTTATATTTTCTTCTACCCATTCTAGTTCATTGTATTTTCGTTTTAGCGTGAGTTCCCATTCTGCACGAAGTAAATCACTTATCAATTCGTAGTCTCTACTTCCAAAATGTGCGCAATCGGCATCACGAATAATAGATTCTAACGAATTTGAAGGCTGCACATTCATTTGGGTAGCCATAATAAGGTTAGAAACCGTAGCTATATCTTCTTCTAAAACAGCGTGACTTCTTAAAAAGTCTTGAGCAATAATAACACTTGCTGCTTCGTGTTCATCGATACTTTTAGTGTAACCCGTATCATGAAACCAAGCCGCTAAAAGAATCAATTGTTTTTCTTTGTCTGAAATTTGTTCTCCTATAGCAATTTCCTCGCTAGCCTGCACTACGTTTAAAGTATGTGCTAAATTATGATAGCGAAAGTTATTGCCTAATTCTGTTTTTAGTAACTGAACTACAAATTGTTCGGCTGCTGTTATTAATGAATCCATACAATAGGTATGCTTTTAGAAAATTGATTGTGATTAAAAATACCCGCTACAGCAAACTTTACTGCTGTAAATTGAAATGATATAAATTTCCACCACTACTCGATTTTTTTTCGTCTGTAATAAATATATCACTATTTGACAGTATACATATACCTTCTTTTTGAGAAGTATGATCGAAAGTAATGGCTTCTATTTTCCCTTTAAAAAAATGAGCTTTAGAAAAGTCTGTCAACACCCACATTTTTGAGCTGTTTAATAGCAAAATCATATTTCCATCTGTACTTAGAGCGGCTGAAGTTATCTTATGGTTACCTTTCCCTTCAAAGTCAAATTCAGCCCACTTTTCCGCGCGATGCTCTCCTATTTCGTTAGGTACTTTATAGACTTTCGTTTCGTCTTTCTCCTTTGAAAACAAATAGAAAAAGTTATCCTTAAGTATAAAGGCCTCAAAATCTTTTTCTCTTTTTCCGTCTAATTTAAATTCAATGGCAGTGGCAGTAACATTTTCTTTTTGCAAGTCTGCTGATGATATTTTATATATATAGTACTTTTTTCTTTTTTCATTATTATTTCCAAAATCACCGATGTATATATTCCCTAATGGATCGATTAAAATATCCTCCCAGTCATTATTTTTAGCATTGGCAATGACAACTTCCTGTTTTAATTTTCCCTCTTTGGTAAAAGCATATAATTTAGCAGAATTGTTAGCATCTTCTAATGTCCAAAATAAATCTGTTGTTTTATCGTAAGCCAACCCCGAAGATTCTTTGATAGCATTTGGTAAATTGGTTACTACTTTTAGTTTGCTTTTTAGACATGACAAACAAAAGAGACTTAGAATAATTACTAGTGTGTTTTGCATATTTGTAAATTACTAAAAGGTCATTTTATAGACTAAAAAATAGTCTATAAAATCTCTTAAAACTTTCACAAATAGTAGTGTTCACTAGCAACAATAAAGGGTTTGAACACTACTCATTTAAATGCAAAAAGAGCTAAGTAAACACTTAACTCTTTTAGAAAAGCCCCAAAACTATGAAACAGTAACTATGAAAAGCTGCTTCATATTTTATTTTATTAATTATTTAACTATTCTATTTCGTGTGCGCAAAAATGGTGTTTTTTTGTTTTCGAAAACGATTTTGCGAAAAATAACGCTAACAAAATCTATCAAATACACATTTTAAAGATTAAAAGCTATAAAAGGCATTTTCGATATGTTCAATATTCAAATCATTATTGATTTTAATTATACTTATTACATCAAATCGAACCTCAACATCTAAATCTTTTTTTTGAATGTACGCATCAATAGCCTTTACGATGCTTTGAATTTGAGTGGCCGTAATGAAATCTTCAGGATTGCCAAAATAGGTACTACTCCGTGATTTTACCTCGACAGCAATTAATTCATTTTCGTACATAGCTATAATGTCAACTTCATTACGACGGTGTCGGTAGTTGCGTTCTACTATTTTATAATCCTTTTCTATTAAAAAATTACAAGCCGCTGTTTCTCCTTCTTTTCCTAATTGATTATGTTGTGCCATATGCTTTAGGTATTGGTTGCTAATTAATAGTTCTTGGCTTTTAAGATCACTTTTTCTGTAGTAGCATGTAGATAATAAGTTTGACCCAATATTATGGGTTGATTTTCTTTAATATGCCCAAAAGGCGCATTAAAAACTATAGGGTAATGGTACTCTTTTGTCGCTTCCAAAATAATTTCTTCAACCGTATAGCCAAAAGGGATTTGATTGTCGTGTATTTTAGTCATTCCCCCCACAACCAATGCTGATAAATCAGACAAGTATCCGTTTCTTTTTAAATTTTGAATCATACGATCGATGTGATATAAGTATTCATCTAAATCTTCAAGAAATAAAATTTTACCTGTGGTTTCCAACTTTTCTGCAGTTCCACACATACTGTATATGACCGATAAATTACCGCCAATCGCTTGCCCAAAAGCCTTACCTATTTTATTGTTTCTTGAGGCGTCATATGCCAACGAAGCTATATTTCCTTCTAAAATATGCTTAAAATTCTCTTGAACCGATGGAAGTGTATTTTCAATATCAAAGGCCATAGGCGCATGAAGTGACGCAACACCTAAGTGGTTTATTTTGGCATGTAAAACCGTTACATCGGAATATCCTATGATCCATTTTGGGTTTTCAATAAAAGCATTCGTATTTATCAAATCAATAATGCGTACCGTGCCATAGCCACCACGAGCACACCATATGGCTTTTATATTAGGGTTGGCAACTGCTGCATCAAAATCACTAGCCCGTTGCTTATCATTACCCGCAAACTGATGATGACTTTCACCAATGGAATTACCAAAAATAATTGAATAACCTTGCGCTTCTAAAAAGCGCTTTGCAAACAAAAGCTGTTTCTCATTTATTTTTCTTGCGGTTGAAAGTATGGCTATAGTATCTCCTTTTTTAAGAAACGGTGGCAAAATCATAATTTACAAAGAAACTACCCTATGTTATTTTCTATTATGGAAGAAGCTTTATGCGCCCAATCATTTTCAACATAAATATCTTGCAATCCCTCGATAGAAGCTCCAAAACCTGCTAATCGAGCAGATTCGCTTTCGTCTTTAATTATAGCTTGAATATTTTCTTTTTCTAATAAAGCAGTAATTTTTTGTACAATAATAAAATTTCCTGTAAAAATTTTAGTGTATGCTGAGTTTGACATAATTAGTTGTTTTAAAATTTAATTTAATCTTTAAAGACCTTTTTCAATCATCTTTTTAATTTTAATAGCCTTTTCAAAATGATCCAATTTATGGGTCATAATCCACCAAGTGGCTACTTCCAACAATAATAAAGGGTTCGTATTCTTATTTTGAAAAAAAGCATAAAACGATAAACCTACACCTTCGCCCTTTTTAGTTATTTTCTCATTACAAATAGAAATTATTTGATTCCGCATTTCTCTATCCATGGCTATTCTTAGCTAGTTTATCTCCTTGGTAACCTCTCCACAGGCTAACATCACATCTCCAAAATATGGATTGCGAACTTCATCACTGTTCGATAGCCAATAACCGCCTTTTCCATCAAAAGCCATGGGGCAATATTGTTGATATATTTTGCCAGAAGCTAAGGTCTCTTTAAGTATAGCAGTCGTCTGCTCGTTTAAGCCTACAAAAAATTCGCGCTGTTTTTCTACATCTGTCGAACTTGCTATTAAACTGGCTACCATACGTACATTTTGATAGGTTTCTTTCCCTTCTAAATTTTTTGCTAATGTACTTGCCGCATTTCTTGTGGCAGCTGCATTCGTATTTACTAATGCGGCTTTTAAAACTAAATAGTCTTTATATAGCTGTGTAGCATCGGGATTTGTAAAACCAGCTGTAACCGTTTTTTTAGTAGTATTTAAATCTTGATTACTTGCTTGAGCAGGCGCAACTTTTGTTTTTGGTTCGTTTTTACAGCTCGTAGTAAATAATACCAATCCTAATAAAACAATAATTTTTTTCATCATAGCTACTGTATTAAATTCAAATTTAAATATAGAATTTTTAGAAACACCACATTAGTAAGATAAGTTTAGTTTCGGTAATAGCTCGGCACAAAACTTAGAGGTTGTCTAAAAAGTAATATTATCGAAGGCTGAGCGATAGTCGAAGCCTGTTAATTAATTGGTAATCAAATTTTATTTCAATGTTATTTAATGTGCGATTACAAGATGCTTGACTTTTCAGACAGCCTCTTTAGCAACACCCATAAACAATAAGCCCTACAGGTTTAATAAAGGCAAACTGCGGTAAGCAAAATAAAATATGTAATTTTGCATTTTTAAATTCTAGCACCCAATTTATGAGCGATTCAAAAAAAGTTCAGTCGGCTTTAATATCTGTTTTTAGCAAAGATGGCCTTGCCCCTATCGTAGAGAAAATGAATGAGTTAGGTATAACTATTTATTCTACAGGAGGTACTGAAAAATTTATTAAAGATTTAGGTATCGACGTTGTACCTGTTGAAGATGTTACGAGTTATCCTTCAATTTTAGGAGGTCGTGTAAAAACATTACACCCAAAGGTATTCGGCGGAATTTTGAATCGTCAAAATGTGGAAAGCGATAAGGCTGAAATTGAGCAATATGAAATTCCTCAAATTGATGTGGTTATTGTTGATTTATATCCTTTCGAAAAAACGGTTGCATCGGGCGCTAGTGAACAAGATATTATCGAAAAAATTGATATCGGTGGTATATCTTTAATTCGTGCAGCAGCTAAAAACTTTGCCGATGTTACTTGTGTAGCTTCTGTAAATGATTATGCTGAGTTTTTAGAAATTCTTTCGGCAAATAATGGTGAAATTTCTTTGAAAGATCGCAAACGCTTTGCGGCAAAATCATTCAATGTTTCTTCACATTACGATACAGCTATTTTTAACTATTTTAATGCGGAAGAGAAAGAAGAAGTTGTATACAAAACAAGTATTACTGAAGGGAAAGCATTACGATACGGGGAAAATCCTCATCAAAAAGGAACTTTCTTTGGCGATTTTGAGGCGATGTTTTCAAAACTTCATGGTAAAGAACTTTCTTATAATAATTTATTAGATGTTGATGCTGCTGTAAACTTAATTGGAGAATTTAAAGGAGAAGCACCAACATTTGCGATTCTTAAACATAATAATGCTTGCGGGTTTGCACAACGCGACACCGTTAAAGAAGCTTACCTCGATGCTTTAGCTGGTGACCCCATTTCAGCATTTGGTGGAGTATTAATTAGCAATACTAAAATTGATGCCGCTACTGCAGCAGAAATTCATAAATTATTCTGCGAAGTTGTTATTGCTCCTGAATTCGATACTGACGCCTTAGATATTTTAAAGGGAAAGAAAAATCGAATTCTTTTAGTACAAAATGACATTACATTACCAACCGAACAAGTACGTACTTGTTTAAATGGCTTATTGGTACAGGATAAAGATTTTATTACTGATGCAGAAAGCGATTTAAAAGTAGCTACCCAAAAAGCACCAACAGCTCAAGAAATTAAAGATTTATTATTTGCTTCAAAAATCTGTAAGCACACCAAATCTAACACTATTGTGTTTGCTAAAAACGGACAACTGTTAGCAAGTGGTTGCGGACAAACCTCGCGTGTTGATGCCTTAAAGCATTCTATTGAAAAAGCAGAAGCTTTTAATTTTAGTTTGGAAGGCGCTGTAATGGCAAGTGATGCTTTTTTCCCTTTTCCTGACTGTGTAGAATTGGCTGACAAAGCAGGTATTACGGCAGTAATTCAACCAGGAGGTTCTATTAAAGATCAACTAAGTATCGATTACTGTAATGAAAATGATGTTGCTATGGTTATGACAGGTACGCGTCATTTTAAGCATTAAATAAATAGCTTTTAGCGATTTGCTATTGGCTATTGGCTATTGGCTATGCTACTTACTAATGCTTTGTCAATTGATCTCTTAAAATCTTTTTTGAATTTTTTAAAGATTTTATTAGTAGCACTAAAACACATAGCCAAAAGCTAACTACTAAAAGCCTAAAATCGAACACAATAAAAGGTTTTAAGTTGCGTTATTTTATTTTTGATAGCATTTTATCGAAAAAATAGTGACTTAGAACCTTTATTTTTGGTTAAATTCTAATATTTTTATAGCAGCCGATTTATATTTGTATTATTTCGCAACAATCAAGCAACAACAACTATTTTTAACACTTAATTATCCATGGGATTTTTTGATTTTCTTACCGAAGAAATCGCTATCGATTTAGGTACTGCCAACACTTTGATTATTCACAATGACAAAGTTGTGGTTGACAGCCCCTCGATTGTTGCCCGTGATCGTACTTCTGGAAAAATTGTTGCCGTTGGTAAAGAAGCTGCGATGATGCAAGGTAAAACGCATGAAAACATCAAAACGATTCGTCCGCTTAAGGATGGAGTAATCGCTGATTTTGCGGCTAGTGAAGAAATGATTAATCGTTTTATTCGTGAAATTCCTGCTTTAAAAAAGAAATTAATTACACCTGCCTTGCGTATGGTCATATGTATTCCTTCGGGAATTACTGAAGTGGAAACACGCGCCGTTCGCGAAAGTGCGCAACGTGTAAATGGAAAAGAAGTATACTTAATTCACGAACCTATGGCAGCGGCTATTGGTATCGGTGTCGATATTATGCAACCTAAAGGAAACATGATTGTAGATATCGGAGGGGGTACTACAGAAATCGCAGTCATTGCACTAGGAGGTATTGTATGTGATAAATCGGTTAAAATTGCTGGTGATGTTTTTACCAACGATATTATTTACTACATGCGTACACAACACAACTTACATGTGGGTGAACGTACTGCGGAAAAAATAAAAATTCAAATTGGTGCTGCTACAGAAGATTTAGAAACACCGCCGGAAGACATGAGTGTACAAGGGCGCGATTTATTAACTGGGAAACCAAAACAGGTGCAAATTTCCTTTCGTGAAATTGCAAAAGCCTTAGATAAATCTATACTTCGTATTGAAGATGCCGTAATGGAAACCTTATCACAAACCCCACCCGAATTAGCGGCAGATATTTATAATACAGGAATTTATTTAGCTGGTGGTGGTTCTATGTTAAGAGGTTTAGATAAACGACTTTCACAAAAAACCGATCTACCTGTTTACATTGCCGAAGATCCTTTACGTGCTGTAGTAAGAGGTACTGGTATCGCACTTAAAAATCTTGAACGCTACAAAACGGTACTAAGCAAATAAGCCCTAACCTACCATGCAGCAAATTTTTGATTTTCTTATTCGAAGAAGAAATCCATTGCTGTTCTTGCTATTGATACTTATATCGTACGCAATGACGGTACAATCACATAGTTATCATCGAAGTAAATTTATCAATTCTGCTAGTCGTATAACTGGGGGGCTATTCGAGTATCAAACCGATATCGCTAATTATTTTAAGTTAAAAACGTACAACCAACGTTTGTTGGAAGAAAATTCTAAGCTGAAAACATTACTTTCTCAATTTGAAATAGACTCAAGTTCAATAAGCTTTAAGGCTCCTTACAATTACACTGCCGCTTCCGTAATTAATAGTACGTATCACAAATCAAATAATTACCTTACTATCGATGCGGGTATCAACGATAGCATAAAACCAGATATGGGGGTTATTACAGATAAAGGAATTGTAGGCATTGTAGAAAATATCTCAGATAATTACGCAACCGTACTATCCATTTTAAATAATCGATCCAGTATTAATGCCCAATTAAAAAAAACAAATCATTTTGGTTCTTTAAAATGGAATGGTAAAAAGCCTAATATAATGCAATTGCAAGATATACCTAGGTTTGCACCAATTGCTATAAATGATACCATCGTAACAGGAGGTCGATCTACTATTTTTCCTAAAGGTATTCCCGTAGGTAAAATACTAAATTTCAATTTAGATGAGAATGCCAACTTTTATGAGATTGATGTAGTACTTTTTAATGATATGACCGACGTTGGCTTTGTTCAAGTCATCAAAAATGAAAATGCTGTAGAAATTAAACAACTAGAAAGTATTCATTCCAATGAGAAATAGCATTTTCGCTTATTGTTTTCAATTTATCATCTTAATACTTTTTCAAGTATTAGTGGCCAATCGGATATTACTATGGGGTATGATAACGCCGTATGTGGCATTGTATTTTATCGTTTCTCTTCCTGTAGCTATTGAAAAGTGGATTCAATTATTGGCTTGCTTTTTTTTAGGTTTATGCATTGATTTTTTTGAGAATTCTGGTGGAGCCAATGCCGCAGCTTGTGTCGTGGCTATTTATTTAAAACCTTTCTTTATTCGCTTGTTTTATCAAGGCGAAGAATCCTTAAGAGATTTATATTTGAGTAAAGAAAGACCGCTACAGTTATTCGGGGTACTATTAGCTATCATTTTATGCCATCACATCGTGTTATATACCTTCGAGTTTTTTGATATTTCATTTTGGAAAATAATCATAAAATACACGCTTTGGAATACGGTTTTTACTTTTATTATTTTACTCCTTTGCATTGCCATATTTAGGAACAAGCCTCGTTATGTTTAATAAATGCGAAAGTTTCTATTACATATCATTATCATCCTTATAGGCCTTATTTATTTGGGCAGACTATTTTACCTTCAGGTTTACGATACTTCATATGCCAATCTCTCCAAAAACAACGCTGTTAAAACCGTTTATGAATATCCACAACGCGGCAATATTTTTGACAGAAACGGTAAACTTTTAGTTTCTAATCAGCCATCCTATGATGTCATGGTTATTCCTAGAGAATTAAAACCTTTTGACACTTTGGAGTTTTGTTCTTTACTTGGAATTACCAAAGAGAAATTAAAAAAACAGTTAAAGAAGGCAAGAAATTATTCTACCAGATTACAGTACGTAGTAGTTCCTCAATTAAGTAAAAACGAGTATGCTTTTCTACAAGAAAAAATGCATAAATACGAAGGCTTTTATATTCAGAAACGTTCTCTAAGAAATTACAAAACTAAAAGCGCTGCCAACGTACTTGGGTATATTGCTGAAGTAAATGACCGTATCCTTAGAAAAGATGATAGTTATCAATCGGGAGACTTAATCGGAATGCAAGGTGTTGAAAAACAGTACGAAGATTATTTAAGGGGAAAAAAAGGTGTACGCTATTATCAAAAAGACCGATTTAACCGAGAAATCGGCCCTTATTTAGATGGAAAGCTAGATACCCTAGCGGTTAAAGGAAAAGATATCAAATTGAGTATTGATATTGACCTACAAACCTATGGCGAAATGCTCATGCAAAATAAACGTGGCGGAATTGTAGCTATAGAACCGAAAACAGGAGAGTTGCTAGCCTTGGTTACAGCACCTTCATTTGCACCTGAGTTGTTAGTAGGAAGAAAACGTTCGCCCAATTTCACCAAGTTATATTACGACACCATAGCAAAACCATTATACGATAGAGGTTTATTGGCAGAATATCCACCTGGTTCACCTTTCAAAACCTTAAATGCCTTAATTGCTTTACAGGAAGGGGTTATTACGCCTCAACAGCGATTCGGCTGTAGTAATGGCTATTATTATGGAGTCCGAGGAAGAAAAATGGGGTGTCACCCTCATCCTAGTCCTTTGAATCTGCCTTATGCAACCGCAGTGTCTTGCAACTCTTATTTCGCACAAACCTATCGAAAAATTATTGAGAATGAAGCTACGCCACAAGAAGGAATTGATAATTGGAGAAATCACCTAAAAAGCTTTGGGCTTGGTGGTTTTTTGGGTTACGATTTACCTGCGGGTAAACGTGGTAAAATACCTTCTGCTAAATATTATGATGCCATTTACCCAAGCAAACGCTGGAAAGGAATAACAACCCTATCTAACGCTATCGGACAAGGCGAAGTTTTATGTACACCAATACAATTGGCTAATATGACCGCAGCCATCGCAAATCGCGGCTATTTCTATACACCACATGTGGCTAAAGCTATTGACGGAAATTATTTAAAAGAAGAAAAATATACTGAGAAAAAACAAACCACAATTGATTCTATACATTTTGAACCCGTAATTGACGGAATGCACAAAGTATTCACCAACGGAACAGCCAGTTTTTTACAAGTGCCAGGAATTGACATTTGTGGAAAAACTGGAACTGCTGAAAATTTCACCAAAATTGATGGCAAGCGAACACAACTAACCGATCATTCAATTTTTGTGGCATTTGCACCCAAAGACGATCCAAAAATTGCTTTGGCGGTATTTGTTGAAAATGGGTATTGGGGCGCAAGATATGCTGGACGCATAGCTAGCTTAATGATAGAGAAATACCTTCGTGGGGATATAAGTATAACATATATTGAAGATTGGGTATTAAGTCATAGTTTAGAAGAAGAATACAATAAACCGCTTAGCGGAGAACCATTTAGCATTAACCAATAATTATGATCTCAAAATCGAGTTTAGGTGCGGTCGATTGGCTAAGCATTTTGTTTTATATATTTCTATTGGTTTTTGGATGGATAAATATTTATTCAACCACTTATGATCCTTCACAAATTTCTTCTTTATTCGATATTAGTCAACTCCACGGTAAACAAGCTTTGTTTATTGCGCTAAGCTTTGCTCTAGGACTTATCATAATGGCTACTGACGCCAAGTTCTTTGAACGCTTTTCAAGTATTATCTATATTCTTAGTGTACTGTTACTTTTAGGCTTATTTCCTTTAGGAAAAACCATATCAGGCGCAACTTCTTGGTATGCAATTGGCTCATTCACCATTCAACCCTCAGAATTTGCTAAAATTGGCACCGCACTGGCGTTGGCTAAATTTATAAGTGATATACAAACCGACTTAAAGCAAATTACTTCATTAGGATACGTTGCTTTGATTATCGCACTTCCGGCCCTACTCATTTTAGCACAACCGGATGCGGGTAGCGCTATGATTTTTGCTGCCTTTCTTTTTCCTTTATACAGAGAAGGACTTACAGGGTACATTCTATTTATTTTATTTGCGGTTGCTAGCCTTTTTATAGCGACCCTTTTTTTTGGCGTACAACGGGTAGTTGTAGGCTTGTTTGTGTTAGGAATTTTTGTCTATTATTTCTTGAGAAAGCAAAGAGGTATATTGCTATTTCTCATTTCAGGATTTTTAGCTATGGCTGGATATTGCTACTCTGTTAATTTTGTTTTTCACAATGTATTTAAACAGCATCATAGAGATCGCTTCAACATTGTTTTGGGCAAAACAAAAGACACACAAGGCATTGGGTACAATACTAACCAAAGTGAAATTGCCATCGGAAATGGACGATGGTTTGGAAGGGGTTGGACAGAAGGTTCGCAAACTCAAGGAAATTTTGTACCAGAACAACATACCGATTATATTTTTAGTGCAGCAGGTGAAGAATGGGGATTTGTAGGAAGTTTACTTTTTGTTACGGCTTTTTTAGGCTTATGCCTTAGGGTATTATACTTGTCAGAGCGTCAAAAAAGTCAATTTGCTAGAGTGTACGGTTACAGCGTAGCTTCTATTTTATTTTTACACTTTCTGGTAAATATTGGTATGGTAATCGGTTTATTACCAACTGTAGGAATCCCCCTACCATTTTTAAGTTACGGAGGTTCAAGTCTATGGGCTTTTTCTATGTTATTATTTGTGTTTTTAAAAATGGATACTGATCGTAATAAACGATAATGCAGCAAAAACACCAATTAATGAAACTTATTTGAAACAATTAACACTTCTTCGATTATTATATCGTTTTCGTCTAATTAATTTTAGTTGTACTGATAAATTTTGTTTCTATGCATATCACAAGTATTTAAACTGATGACCCCCATGCGAAAGTTAACTTGTATTATTGACGATGATGCTATATATACGAAACTACTTATACGACTCCTTAAGCTTAAAAACCTTTGTTCGAAAATTATAGTTTTTAAGAATGGTAAAGAAGCGATTGAGTATTTTCAAAATTTATCTCCCGAGGAGCGTATACAAAATACTCCCGAACTTATATTTCTAGACATTAATATGCCTGTGATGAACGGTTGGGAATTCTTGAATGAATTTAAAGCTATTCGAAATAATATTGACAATAAGCTACTATTGTATGTAGTAAGCTCTTCTATCGATCCTAAAGACTACGAAAAGGCAAAGGATATTGAAATGGTCGACGGGTATTTATCTAAGCCTGTTTCTATGGAAACCTTTAATCAAATTTTCAATACAGCTTGCTGAATATAGCTGGCTATAAAAATCAATAGGAGGCTGTTTGAAAAGTCAAGAATCTTGTAATCGTACATTAAATAATGTTGAAATAAAATTTGATTACCCAATTAATTAATAGGCTTCGACTATCGTTCAGCCTTCGATAATATTACTTTTTAGACAACCTCAGTAATTTTATAAGCTAAGCTTCTTCTTTAGGAAAAACGCTTTTATTGAATAGAATAAGTAGCATTACAGCAATTGATATAGCAGAATCTGCTACATTAAAAATTGCATTAAAGAAAGTGAAATGCTTACCTCCAAAAACAGGTATCCAACTGGGTAATATGCCTTCCCAAATAGGGAAATATAACATATCGACTACTTTACCATAGAATAAAGAAGCATAGCCCCCAGATTCGGGTAAAAAAGTAGCTATTTGACCATGACTATGGTCAAAAATTAATCCATACACCAAAGAGTCGATAATATTACCAACCGCCCCTGCAAAAATTAAAGCAATACTAACAATTAGAATTGACGAAGACTTTTTTCGTAAACTATCCCATAACCAATAACCAATACCAGTGATTGCCACAAGTCTGAAAATACTTAAAAAAAGTTTACCGTAATCTCCTGGTATTTTTTTTCCCCAAGCCATACCTTCATTTTCAACAAAATGAATTTTAAACCACTTGAAAACCTCGATAGACTCTCCTAACTGAAAATGAGTTTTAATATAAATTTTTGACCATTGGTCAATAATTAGCACAATAAGTATTAGAAAAATTGATTTTTTTAGGGTCATGTGATCGACTTTAAAAGAAAGACGAAAATAAAAAAGGCTGTGACAAACACAGCCTTTTTTATTTAATTTTTCTGCATATTCTTAGCCTTTATACTAAGTGTTGCATGAGGTACTAATTTTAAACGCTCTGGATTGATTAATTCACCAGTTACACGGCAAATACCATAGGTTTTATTTTCTATACGATTTAATGCATTTTTCAAATCGCGAATAAATTTTTCTTGACGAATAGCCAACTGAGCATTGGCTTCTTTTGACATAGTAGCACTACCTTCTTCAAAAGCTTTAAAAGTAGGCGAAGTGTCATCAGTACCATTGTTTTTATCATTCAAATAGGCACTTTTCAACATTTCTAAATCCCGTTTAGCTTGTTCCATTTTACCTAAAATGATTTGTTTGAACTCCTCTAGGTGTTCATCTGAAAAACGAACTTTCATGTCTTGTTGCGCCATAGTACTCTATATTTTTTGAATGTTTATTTTAGTTTCTATTTCATCAAACGCTATTGCTGTCCCTTCATTTAATTCTCCTTCAAAACCGATACTTGTTGCCAAGGTCTCCGCTTTGATATAATCTGCATTTTCAGCCACTGCCAATGCTACTTCTGCATTATCTTCGAAAGTGATTTTAATGTTATCCGTCACTTCAAAATCGCTTTCTTTTCGAATATTTTGAATTCGATTTACCAACTCTCTTGCTACACCTTCATTTTTTAATGATGGTGTGATCGATACATCCAATGCCACTGTTAATCCGTTTGCGTTGGCTACTAACCAACCTTCTATATCTTGAGACGTGATAATTACATCATCGAGTTGCAATGTAAGATTTTTCCCGTTAATTTCTAAACTGTATTCAGTTGAACGTTCCAAAGCATTAATTTGATCTTGATCGAATTTTTGTATTTCATTCGCAATCAACTTCATATCCTTTCCAAAACGTGGACCTAAGGCTTTAAAATTAGGTTTTATCTGCTTTACTAAAATACCAGAAGCATCATCTAAAAGTTCAATTTCTTTAACGTTTACCTCGCTTTTTATTAAGTCTGCTACCGCTTCAATTTCTTGTCGCTCGATTTCATTTAGTACCGGAATCATAATACGCTGCAACGGCTGACGCACTTTGATTTTCTCCTTTTGACGCAATGAAAGTACTAAAGAAGATACCAATTGTGCCTTCTGCATTTTTTGCTCTAAGCTTTCATTTACATAAGCGGTATTCGCTTTTGGAAATTCAGCCAAATGCACACTATCAAAACTTTCAATTCCTGTTGTAGCCACCAAATCTTTATACAAGCGATCCATATAAAATGGTGCTACAGGAGCTCCTAATTTCGCCACTGTTAACATACAAGTATACAAGGTTTGATATGCAGAAATTTTATCTTGTGCATACTCCCCTTTCCAGAAACGACGACGACACAAACGCACGTACCAATTACTTAAATTTTCTTGAACGAAATCAGAAATAGCACGAGTTGCTTTTGTTGGCTCATATTCCGCATAAAAAATATCTACTTTAGAAATTAAGGTATTCAATTCACTTAAAATCCATTGATCTATTTCTGGACGCTCTTCTAAAGGAATTTCAGCTTCACTATAGTTGAATCCATCAATATTCGCATACAATGAAAAGAATGAATAGGTGTTGTAAAGTGTTCCAAAGAACTTACGACGCACTTCGGCAATTCCTTCTAAATCAAATTTTAAATTATCCCAAGGATTGGCATTGCTAATCATGTACCAACGTGTAGCATCGGGACCAAATTTATCTAAGGTAGAAAATGGGTCTACAGCATTTCCTAAACGCTTAGACATTTTTTGCCCATTCTTATCTAAAACCAATCCATTAGACACGACGTTTTTGTAGGCTACATCATCAAAAATCATAGTCGCTATAGCATGAAGGGTATAAAACCATCCACGTGTTTGGTCTACTCCCTCTGCAATAAAATCTGCCTTACGATCACCTGCTTCAACTTTCTCTTTATTTTCGAAAGGATAATGCCATTGTGCTACAGGCATCGAACCACTATCGAACCAAACATCGATCAAATCACTTTCACGTTTCATGGGTTGACCTGAAGACGAAACCAATGTTATTTCATCTACAATATTTTTATGCAAATCGATCTTCGCATAATTGTCTTCAGACATATCTCCTGCCTCAAAATCAGCAAAAGGATCTGCAGACATTACTCCAGCAGCTAATGCTTTTGTAATTTCCTTCTTCAATTCAGCCACAGAACCAATACAGATTTCCTCGGTTTTGTCTTCTGTACGCCAAATCGGCAATGGAATTCCCCAATAACGAGAACGCGATAAGTTCC
>JAHDEF010000125.1:0-1370 GCA_020628975.1 Aquimarina sp.
AACTTTCAACCAATTACTACATGAATGGCTGAAGCAAGAAGAGCTATAAAACCTTATTCAGTTATTATTAACGGTTATTCAGTATTGGCTAGATAACTAGTGAAAATAAAATATTCTTTATTTACTTAATAACGCAATAACCTAAGAATTAAAAGATGCAAGTAAAGAGTGCTGATTTTGTAATGAGCAATAGTGAAGTAAGCAAATGCCCAAAAAGCCGACTTCCTGAGTATGCTTTTATAGGACGTTCGAACGTCGGAAAATCTTCACTAATAAATGCACTCACCAATCGAAAAAGCTTAGCTAAAACCTCAGGGAAACCAGGTAAAACTCAGCTAATTAATCATTTTAAGATTAATAATGAATGGCACCTAGTAGATTTACCAGGCTACGGCTATGCTAAAGTGTCCAAAAGAAGCAAAAAAACATTTCAGAAATTCATCACAGATTATTTTTCTTTGAGAGAACAACTAATTTGTGGTTTTGTACTCATCGATTGCAGACACGAACCTCAAAAAGTAGATTTAGAATTTATGGAATGGCTGGGCGTTAACGGCATCCCTTTTAGTATTGTTTTTACAAAAAGTGATAAACTTACCAAAAACACATTACCTCAACATATCGAAAATTACACCAACAAAATGTTAGAGTTTTGGGAAGAAATGCCTCCGTATTTTATTACTTCATCTGCCAACAGGGAAGGTTGCGAAGCATTACTTGCAGAAATTGATCAATTAAATAAAGCTTTTTACAAAAACCTAAAAACTTAATTATAATTCACACCTCAAGCAATCGCTGTTTGATAATCTGAATAAGTTGAGGAAGCGAGGCAATACCTTCAAATTCATTTGCTGTAATAAATTCGAATGAAGGCGCTGAGCTAGACTCTATAAGTACTACTGGTAATTTTGTGTTTTCAAAATCAGGAAATCGCTTAAAAAATGCTTCCTTATACAAAAACTCCATATCTATGACTGCTGTGTTTTTAAAATTTGCCCACAACTCTTTTTCAAAAAAAGCACCATGAGTCAACTTACACAAATTGCAAGAATAAGTTGCAGGACTTATAATTTTATGAGCTACATCTATTTTTTTAACCCAAAAATTGTCCGTCGCGTTGTAAGCAAAAATTAATTTCATAAGCTTGTAGTCGTAATAAAATAAGGC
Organism: Aquimarina sp.; assembly: GCA_020628975.1. Lineage (GTDB taxonomy): Bacteria > Bacteroidota > Bacteroidia > Flavobacteriales > Flavobacteriaceae > Aquimarina. The sequence continues at coordinate 1,168 of JAHDEF010000125.1, forward strand.
ACCTGTCAGAAAGTTGAGTAGTATTATAAAGCAGAGTTATATCTACAAAAAAATATAAAATAAAAATTAACAAGAAAGTGTTTGTGTAACGCTAAAAAAATACGTTAATTTGCACCCCTGTTATAGAAATAAAACAAAAGAACCATGTCAAGAGTTTGTGAGTTAACTGGAAAAAAAGCGATGGTGGGAAATAATGTTTCTCA
>JAHDEF010000125.1:1470-5481 GCA_020628975.1 Aquimarina sp.
CAGCCAGGAACATCTAGATATATAACTACTAAGAACAAGAAAAATACGCCTGATAGAATTGAGTTGAAAAAATTCAACCCTATCTTGAAGCGTATGACGGTTCACAAAGAGATAAAATAATAAGACATGGCAAAGAAATCAGTAGCAACATTACAAACAGGTTCAAAGAGATTAACAAAAGCCATCAAAATGGTGAAATCTCCTAAATCAGGCGCATATACCTTCGTAGAAGCTATTATGGCACCAGACGCAGTTAACGACTTCTTGAAAAAATAATTTTCAATATACAATCCAAAAGCCATTCTTCTTTTAGTTGAATGGCTTTTTTTATATTTTTAGTGCACAACTAAACATTACCTCTTTATGAGTTTTTTCAAAAGAATATTTGCATCCGACAAAAAAGAAACTTTAGATAAAGGATTAGAAAAATCCAAGAGCAGCTTTTTCTCTAAACTTAGCAAAGCAGTTGCTGGAAAATCAAAAGTAGATGACGATGTACTTGACGAACTTGAAGAGGTTTTGGTCACAAGCGATGTAGGTATTAAAACTACCGTTAAAATTATTGAACGCATCGAAGAACGCGTATCAAAAGATAAGTATTTAGGCACTGAAGAACTTAATTCAATTTTAAGAGAAGAAATTGCAGGCTTATTATCTGAAACCGATCATGGAATCGCAAGTGATTTTGAAATTCCTAAAAAAGAAGTTCCGCATGTAATTATGGTTGTTGGCGTAAATGGTGCAGGAAAAACTACTACCATAGGAAAATTAAGCCATCAATTAAAACAAAAGGGATTAAACGTAATCTTAGGAGCAGCTGATACTTTTAGAGCCGCAGCAATTGACCAACTTCAAGTATGGGCTGATCGTGTAGATGTACCTATTGTGAAGCAAAAAATGGGAAGCGACCCTGCCTCTGTAGCTTATGACACCTTACAATCAGGAATGTCAAAAAATGCCGACGTAATAATTATCGATACCGCCGGACGCTTGCACAATAAAGTCAACTTAATGAATGAGTTGACCAAAGTTAAAAAAGTAATGCAAAAGGTAATACCTGACGCTCCTCACGAAGTTTTACTAGTATTAGATGGATCAACAGGTCAAAATGCTTTTGAACAAGCTAAGCAATTTACGGCAGCTACCGATGTAACTGGGTTAGCCATCACTAAACTAGATGGCACCGCCAAAGGAGGTGTTGTCATTGGTATTAGCGACCAATTTCAAATACCTGTTAAATACATTGGGGTTGGTGAAGGCATTGAAGATTTACAAGTATTCAATAAGTTTGAATTCGTAGATTCTTTTTTTAAGTAACTACTGTAGATTTTTTCTAAAAGAAAGCTTACTATTTATTTCCTAAACGTAATGCCCTTTTAATGCTTTTTCAATTTTCATGAAAAACTCTTCCGTTTTATAAGGTTTAGGTATTACATCTGTCATTCCCACTGCGTAGAATTCTTTTAAATTATCTTTCAATGTAACTGCTGTTAAGGCAATAATGGGTGTTCGCATATCAAACTTCCTGATTTCTTTAGTAGCTTCTAAGCCTGTGATACCAGGCATATGAATATCCATAAGTATTAAATCGTACGTAAAGTTTTTTGCTTTTTCAACTGCTATTTCACCATTATCTGCTATACTACACTCTACTCCTTGTTTCTGTAGAATTTTTTTGGTGATTAATTGATTAATTTTATTGTCTTCAACAATTAATATTTTGGCAGACTTCATGACTTTGAAATCAATCAAATCCATCTGATTAATTAAATTTTCAGATGAAGTTTCTTGATATATCTCAAACGGAATTTCAAAATAAAACTTAGCCCCTTTCCCTACATCACTTTTCAGTGATATTGAAGAACCCATTAGGTGAAGTAATCGTTTAACAATGGACAAACCTAAGCCGCTTCCTCCAAATTTGGTGTTGATCTGTAAAGTTTCATTATTAAAACCTTTAAATAGGTTTTCTTGCTTTAATTTTGAAATTCCTTGACCTGAATCGGCTACTTCAAAATAGAGCACGATTTTATTAGTATCAGTATCTTTTACTTTGTTAACGCAAACATCTATAGTTCCTTTTTCTGTGAATTTTATGGCGTTACCAACAAGATTGATAATAATTTGAGAAATTTTTAACGCATCTCCTTTTACCTTATTGGGAACATTTGGACCTATAGTTAAACTTAACGAATTTCCACGTTCAGCAGCTCGAGATTTCAACGCTTCTACTACGTCGGTCAAGCGGCTTCTGATACTAAAAACTACATTATCAACTTCAATATTTCCTTTCTCAAGCTTATTAAAATCCAGTATATTATTTACTAACGACAACAAGTATTCCCCTGAAAAACGCAAGGATTCTAAATGTTCCTTTTGTGCTTCCGAAGGATTTTCTTCAATCAATAAATGAGTTAAACCTGTTACGGCATAAAGAGGTGTTCTAAGCTCGTGAGTAATCGTTGAAAGAAATTCTGCTTTAGCCCTATTCGCTTTTTCAGCATTTTCTTTTTCCGATATAAGTTCTAAATTTTTTTGCTGCAACAATTTGTTTGCTTTTCGCCTCAAACGGTTGTTAGCATAAAGTACGGAAGACAACAGACATAATATAATTACCATGGCTACAGCTAGTACTGTAGCTATTTTATTGAGTTTGAAATAACGATCGCTTTTTTCTAGTATTTCACTTGAAGAACTTGCTGTACTTTCTACACTAGTGGTTGTTAAAGTAGCCTGCGAAGTTAAAATGACGTTTGAGCTATAGAGTGACAAACTACTTATCACTAGAAACAAAAAAGATATAAGAAGTTGTCTTTTTAGCGCCATATTTAATTGGTTACTAACCCTAAATATAGCAATAATATACTACACAATTTATTAGCTGACGCGTAAAAAAATATTGCACCTATTAATTATTAATTTCCTGAGTTTTAATTCCTAAAAATGCGACTAAAATAAACCCACTTGAATTAGGTAAGATGCTTTTGCGCTTTATACGACGAACGCACTAATGCACTACTTTCAACATGGCGAAACCCCATTTCATAGCCTATTTTTTCAAACTTTTGAAATTGATCTGGCGTAATAAATTGTTTCAACGGAAGGTGTTTTTTTGTAGGTGCTAAATACTGACCTATGGTTAACACATCTAAATTCACCGATTTCAAATCTTCCATAGTTTGTAGCACCTCATCTTCTGTTTCCCCTAAACCTAACATAATTCCACTTTTGGTTCGGTGGATACCACTTGCTTTCAAGTAGCGCAAAACCTCTAAGCTTTGGTCGTATTTTGCTTGTATACGCACTTCACGGGTTAAACGACGTACGGTTTCCATATTATGTGAAACGACCTCGGGTGCAACTTCTATTATACGATCGATATTACGCTTTTTCCCCATAAAATCAGGAATTAATGTTTCAAGCGTCGTTTCAGGATTCATGCGACGAATTGCTTTTATGGTTTCTGCCCAAATTATTGAGCCCCCATCTGCCAAATCATCACGATCGACTGAAGTAATTACGGCATGTTTAATTTTCATTAATTTAATAGAGCGTGCTACTTTTTCAGGCTCAGCCCAATCTACGGTTTCAGGACGCCCCGTTTTTACTCCACAAAAACCACATGATCTGGTACAAATGTTACCTAATATCATAAAAGTGGCAGTACCCTCGCTCCAGCATTCTCCCATATTAGGACAACTACCCGAAGTACAAATAGTATGCAGGTCATATTTATCTACCAAACCGCGTAGTTCCGTGTATTTTTTCCCTGTAGGTAATTTAACACGTAACCATTTTGGTTTTTTCACTCTATCATTTTTCGTTTCTACTGCTACTGCATCCATAACTTCAAAAAATTCTTTTTAGAGGTCAATGGTCGAGGATTAAGGGTCGAAGCAACACCTTCTACCTTCTACCTTCTACCTTCTACCTTCTACCTGTTCTGCAAAATTACACTACTCTATTGATATCCCAAGATTCTAACAACTCCTTAACACGCTGTACAAACAT
>JAHDEF010000126.1 GCA_020628975.1 Aquimarina sp.
ATCTTTTAAAATTCTATCAAAGGCTTTATAATCATTTTTAAAACCACTATAATTTATGGCTCCTAAAACACTAGCATTTTTTCTTAATAATTTTGACCATGAGTCGTATGTAATAACTTCTCTATCTACATTTTCAATTTCATTTTCAGCATAAGCAATTTCTACGTTTGTATATTGTGACCATATAGTACCCATACATATTATAGATAAGAAAAGGGCGATGTTGTTTTTAAGCGTTTTCATAGGAAATGATTTTTGGTTGATTTTCTAATTATTTACACTTACAAAGCTATGGTAGTAGTTCGCTTTTTTAAACTAAGATCTATTGAAGGGGAATTATACCAATTGAAAAGGAATAGCAACATTCACTAATGAAAAAAAACAGCTAAAAGTGAAAAAATAGACTTAAAAGTGAATTTCTAATTTTACTACACTCCCTTTGTTTACAACGTCTTGCTTATTTTCAATCTGAAATTTAAGGAACGCTGCTAAAACTTTAAAAATTGATATATAAGTAGAAGAAAATATCATATATCTACACAAAATCAAATAACACATCATATTCAAACTCCATTTTCATACAGGTGAAATGTATCTAATACAAATGAAATTAATTATTGAGCGTCTAATACAACTTGGGATGTCATTTAGAAAACACCTTTGGTGAAACTTAAGTAACATTAACTTGGGTAAATATTTTAATTTTAAAGCAAGCCTTGGCTAGCTTACTATTTAGGGATTCCTATAAATATTATTTATATTATCAATATCGTATTTTTAATGTTACTTATTTTATAAACTAATAACAAATAGTGGTTTTCGATCATAAATTTATGATATAATCAAAATTTATATGTTATGAAAAATCTATTTAAAAAATTACTGATAGTAGGTTTCACATTTGGAACTCTAAGTGCTTTTTCACAAAGTTATAATGATAATGGGTACGATTTACCTTTAATGGATAGTATGACTAGTGAAGAAATTAGTTCGGAAGATGATACAGCAGAAGCCGATGAAATTATTATGAAAGAAAATAGTTATCCTTCACTTGATTTGTCTGGCGAATTACCTAAACTAGATGAAATGTTGCAGGTATATTTTGGAAACGCCGAAGATTTTGTAATTGAACAAGAACTAGAAGCCAAGGAGAAAGATGCTTTAAAAGTAAAAAAGCAAAAATATATTCCATTAAAAATTTACCCTAAAGATAAAGGTTACGATTTACCCGAAATGGATAGTATAGATGCTTACTAAATTTGAAAAGATTTATTAGAAATATGTATATCCGTAATTAGTAATACTATATCGGTTTTCGTCATTCCTTGCTTGACAAGGAATCTCATCCTACTGATTTTATATACTTAATGAGACCCTGAAACGAGTTCAGGGTGACGCAATTCATATTCTTAATGATTACGGATATACATATTAGAAACTATTAAAACAAGCTTTAAAAATCAACTTATGGGGCAACCTGAAAGTTGTGGGAAGTTCTGTATATTTCGTGTGTCACTCCACAAATTTTGAAAAATTATAGTGGAGTCTACTTCACTAAGAATTGGAAATCATTCTTTTAAATAGAAAAATAAAAATTAGTTTAGGGAATTTCCACCTACGTGTAAATGACGGTAACTTTATTTATCCATAACTTTTCGGATTGATCTCAACCCATCTAGTTTCAGCCTTCAGTCAGTATTTTATTTTATCGAAAACTTTCGAACAAAATGCTAACTAAAGGCTGAATTTATTTCATTGAATATTCGTAATCACTTATAATAACAATTGTGTCAATCTAATTTTTTTCAGAATTTATTAAGAATAAAAAAATAGCTTAATGAAAATTCATAGCAAACAAGGAATAAATCTAAACATCAAAATAGTATCAATGGAAGACATTTATTTTGAACGCCCAGATTCATTTATTAACAAGGCAATCACAATCTTAGTAGCCTAAAATTTACTTTTTAACTTTTAGGATTTTAAGCTTAGCAAAACGAAGGAGTAGTTTTTTAATTCCGCCTTGTTCAAAATTAATTTCAGCTTTTTTATCCTGTCCGCTACCTTCTATATTAAGCACAATACCTCTACCAAAGCGGCCGTGCTCAACAGTGTTACCTGCTATTATTTGATTTAAAGTTGCTGAATCTACAGATGAAGTGCTGGTGTCTTGAGGTTTCAATTTTCTAAGTTTTCGTAATTGATCTTGAGTAGGTTTATGCGATGGTGGCGGTGAACCAGCAACGGGCTTTTGTTGTCGAAGTTTCGTTTTATCAACTTCTCCAAAAATATCTCTATCAATTAGCGGTTTATATTGGTAATGGTCAATTGGTGTTATATAATCTAGGTACTGGTCATCAATTTCTTCAATAAATCGACTTGGCTCTGCGTCAACCAATTTCCCCCAGCGATAGCGTGATAAGGTATAGGTTAAATAAGCTTGCTTTTCAGCTCTGGTAAGTGCAACGTAAAATAAACGGCGTTCTTCTTCAAGTTCACTACGGGTATTCATACTCATACCAGAAGGAAACAAGTCTTCTTCCATCCCAACAATAAAAACATGAGGAAATTCTAATCCTTTAGCTAAATGAATCGTCATTAAAGCCACACGGTCTTCGTCGTCGGTATCTTTATCCATATCTGTAGCCAATGCTACATCTTCTAAAAATTCAGCTAAATTTCCTTGAGCACCATCGATTTCCTTCTGCCCTTCGACAAAATCTTTAATACCATTTAATAATTCTTCAATATTCTCAATTCGAGTAATACCTTCAGGTGTAGCGTCTTTTTTTAATTCGAGAACTAAACCTGTTTTTTTGGTAACGATTTCTGTAAGTGCAAAAGCATCTGTGTTTTCATTAGTAACTTGAAAACTTTTGATCATATTGACAAAATTCTCAAGTTTTGCTCGAGTACCCGCATTAATTTTTAAGTCTGGAAGCTTGGAAATATGTTCCATTACTTCAAAAATAGAACGTTTGTAGTGGTTTGCCGCAAGAATTAGTTTATCAACTGTAGTTGCGCCAATACCCCTAGCAGGATAATTAATGACTCTTTTAAGTGCTTCTTCATCCTTAGGATTTATAACCAAACGCAAATAAGCAAGTACATCTTTTATTTCCTTTCTTTGGTAGAAAGAAAGTCCACCAAAAATACGGTATTTAATACCTCTTTTTCTTAAGGCATCTTCAATGGCACGCGATTGCGCATTCGTACGATAAAGCACTGCAAACTCACTGGCTCGCAATTGCTCATTCATTTGAGTGTCAAAAATGGTACTGGCTACGTAACGCCCTTCATCACCATCGGTAGGAAGCCTATTGACTATAATTTTCCCGCCGTCATCATTGGCAGTCCAAACTACCTTATCTAATTTTGTTTTATTATGTTCGATGATAGAATTGGCGGCTTCGACTATATTTTTTGTAGAACGATAATTTTGCTCTAATCGATAACTCGCTGCATCAGTATAATCTTTTTGAAAATTTAGAATATTATTGATGTTTGCTCCACGGAATGCATATATACTTTGTGCATCATCACCAACGACACATAAATTATGGAAACGATCGGCTAAGGCTCTAACAATTAAATATTGAGAATGATTGGTATCTTGGTACTCATCTACCAATATGTACTTAAAGCGAGTTTGATATTTTGCAAGTACTTCTGGAAAACGGTTTAAAAGTTCGTTGGTTTTTAAAAGTAAGTCATCAAAATCCATGGCGCCTGCTTTAAAACAACGATCCACATAATTTTGATAAATATCACCAATACGAGGTCGCTTTGACATGGCATCGGCTTCCATAACTTCAGGATTATTGAAGTATGCTTTAACGGTAATTAAATTATTTTTAAAGGAAGAAATTCTACTAGCCACCTGCTTGTATTTATAAACATCTTTATCAAGCCCCATTTCTTTGATAATACTTGATATAAGTCGTTGGGAATCTTGAGAGTCGTAAATCGTAAAGTTTGATGGGTAGCCTAACTTATCGGCTTCAATACGTAAAATTTTAGCAAAAATAGAATGGAATGTTCCCATCCATAAATTTTTAGCTTCTGTATTACCTACAATTTGTGATATACGCTGCTTCATTTCGCGCGCAGCTTTATTGGTAAATGTTAATGATAGAATATTGAAAGCATCAACGCCTTTGCTCATTAAATAAGCAATTCGATAAGTAAGTACACGGGTTTTTCCTGAGCCTGCACCTGCAATAACCATTAATGGTCCATCGAAATGAAGCGTAGGTGCTAATTGGGCTTCGTTAAGTTGACTTAAATATTCTTCCAAGAAAATTTTTTTTGAAGTTCAAATTTAAGCATTATAGTTGTTTTCACCCAGATAATCCCTAGATAATACGGGAAACATCATCTAGTAATTTCTGTTTAATTTAATTCAGAATTCCTAAGTTAACAAAGCTAAAAACAGCCTAGGACTCTATTTCTATTTTATAAACTATAGCAAATTCCCCTTTAGCAGGTTTGATAGTAGGTGATTGTATTTCTAAGCCTTTAGTTGTCTTTTTCCATTCAATGGTTTCGTTGCTTCCTAAAACCTTTATATTTTTGATATGATATGCTTTAGCTTCTTTATTAAATACTTTCAAAATTGTGGGGGCTTTTTTATTCGTCCAGCCTAATTGAATGGCGTAAACTATATTACCTTTTGTGGTATATCGTATATCGTTACTATTCAATTTATCGAAGCCTAGCTTTAAAGCACCAAATTGCTTAAAAGCATCTGATCCATCAGACTCGAAGTGGGTATTTCCTTGTCCGTAACTTAAAAATGGTCTCGTATTATAAATAGCTTCGCCATATAAAGTCATCCATTTACCAATTTGTTTAAGGGTATTGACTTGTTCTATAGGAATACTTCCATCAGCTTTTGGCCCTGCTGAAAGCAGCAAAACACCATTTTTGCTAACCACATCTGCAAGTATGCGAATGGCTTTTTTAGGATCAATTGCAGTTCTGTTATTTTTATCGTAACACCAACTACTTCCTAAAATAAAATCTGTTACCCAAACATCCTTTTGTATATCGGGCATCGTAGCTCGTTCAATATTTATAACCGCTAATTCTTTAGGGAAAAAAGAACCTTTGGTATTTACAACGACTTCCTTTTTTAATTGATGCGCCAAATTGAAATAATTGGCTAAAAATTTTTTACGGTGTGACTCTTTAACAAAACGCTGACCAAAATCCATCCAAATATAATCAGGGGTATACGTATGCATTACTTCATTCAGTTTGATAAGCCATAAATCATTGGCTTCCTCCCAAGGTAAATTACCATATAACAATGTATATTTTTCTTCCTGCGGAACTTCGCATTTTTTATAAACAAATTGATAGGTTGAAACGGAACCAAGTATTCTTTGGGATAAAACAATAAATGAAAACCGTGATGAAAGGTTGTCATAAATTTTA
>JAHDEF010000127.1 GCA_020628975.1 Aquimarina sp.
GTATTTCTTTACCTACGCGTTTACTTAAATCATTTATTGCATTTTGATTGACAAGGTATATGTGCCCTTCATCGACAAAGCTATGACCTAAAAATTCAGTTGCTGTAAAATCCCAAAAACTCACCAACTGCGATGTAAAGCCCAATACTTTCGAAAACCAATTGTCAATAAGTAAAGAAATCGTGTAAGCCTTAACTTTTTCACTAAACAGACTTACATTAATATGATTTTTTAGAATTTGAATCGGAAAGGCAATTTCTGAATCTCCATTGCTAAAACAAATAGAGTTTGCTGTGATTTTGACAGTAATTAGCAATAATTTAGGGACTTCACGGGCTGTAATAATTTTTTGATGCACATCTACAACAGCAAAATATCTATCAAATTCAAAACCCGTAGATTTTACCAGAACTTTGCTTTGAATATTCCCACTTCCTGATTTTAAGGGATACGTATAAAGGTTACTAACTGACAAAATGAAATTTTAAAATTTGATGAATGAATATACTTGAAAATTTTGAAATAATTTTCAAGCTAATAGTTGACATTCCATACCTGATGTGAATACTCATCAAGAATTTTATTCAACCCAATTAACATATTTGATGAGACTCTGAAAAAAATTCAGAATGCACTATGCTCGTCCGCAATTTTTAAGGTTGACCCGTTGCTATGTTTATATTATCTGTCACTCCACGAATTTTGTTAAAATTATAGAAAGGTCGCCTTTACTAAGAATTTCAAATTATTTGTCTGAAATAAAAATTTCGCATTTAATTGAAAAGATTTCCACCTTAATAGAAATGATGGTTGCTTTGGTTGTTCATTACCTTCTAGATTCTTCCAAATTATGCACAAAAAAAATCCAAGCCTTTCGACTTGGATTTCACTCAAATTGCAACTAATATGTAATAACTATTTATTTGATCGTGATCGTATCTTCAAAACCGTAATCACCAATTCTTGTATACAATGTATAATCTCCTGATGGTAAAGCTTCAAAATTTAAAGCACTATAGCTTACTAATTCTTTAGTTTCCTTAGTGTATAATTCTTGACCGCTTTCGTTTACAAGTACAAGACTAACTTTATCTTCATTGAAGTTGTTTACAAATACCTTAGCCAATTTATCATCTAAGCTAATGTTTGGTGATTTGTATTTCTTTGAAGAATTTGGAACGATAGCTGCTGAAGTTTCTGTTATCAATATAGGAGTTACTTCAACTTTTTTAGCTCCTTTAACTTCTATAAAATACAAACCTGCTGGAATAGTACTAAAATCAAAAGTTTTTTCGAATGACTGCCCTTTAGCTACCTCTTCAGAGAAAAGTATTATATTTTGTACATCTTTTATGATTAAAGTTTCTGCTGACACTACTTCACTTAAAGATATTTCTACCTTTTTCGATTCTGCCGCTTTAACAATTATTTTGTTAGAAGCTTGAACAACTACGGCTGCTAAAAGTGCTACACTTAACAATCCTGTTTTAATTAATCTGTTCATAGCGTAAATATTTTAGTTAATACTTATTTACACTACAAAGATATAATGGCATTAAAGTTTGAAGGTTTATTCCCTTGCTTTATAATGATGCTATTTTAACCGAAAATGTTATAATTATTATATTTTACATTAAATTAACACACCTTTATAATTTATTAACGCTACACTATTATGAAACATCAATTAAACAAATGGGCTATACTAACAGCGATATTTATAATAATCGTGCATTGTTGAGCGAAGCCGAAAGACAATTTAATTATCCGCTAATTATTAGACTTCGACTGCGCTCAGTCTTCACTTTTACATTTTATCAGATAGTCTCATTTCTTTTAAAACTAAGAAAAACTTGCCTAGTGCTCTAAAAAAATTACACTAGCACAAGTATTGACTACTTATACATCGATTGGTATAATGGATTACTAGGGTCTTGGTCAGAACCTATAATTTCATAAGTAAAACTATTGATATTTTTAGCTATTGCAGGTGGCACTCCATTAATGTCATTAATAACTCTATTTAGTATTGGATCTGATAATTCACCTAATTCCCCTAAATTTTGAATATCCTCTTCCAATGCTACACTAGCTTTTAAACCTTCGTTAGGTACAATTACATCGTCATTATTTATACTACGAAATACTAAAGGTTGCATAGCGTATGTATGATCGGGATTAATATTTTCTTTAAGAAATAACGATGGTGAATCATACAAGGTAATTGAAGCTTGTGATTTTCCCACTGATCCATTACCATAAGTAACAACATCAATATAAGGCTTCAATCCATTAATGACTAACTCGCTTGCTGAAGCTGTTTGACGCTTGGTCATTATAATATGAACTCGATCAAGGTTAAGAGAAGCTATAGGCTCATTATCATCTCCTATGGTATTTACAAAGCGGCTCACGAGACTTTCAGGATTTTCATCAAGAAATTCCTGCTGAATTTGTGGGTTCCATTGCTCCTTAATTAATACTTGATTATCAAATTGACCTGTAATCATACTCGCTAATGCAATAGCTGTACGGATAGAACCGCCACCATTATAGCGTAAATCAAGTACTAATTCATCAATATTATTTGCCTTAAATCTTTTAAAAACTTCATTAAGTTCTTGTTCCGATTCTCTAATAAAACTTCTATAAAAAAGGTACCCTATCTTGGCATTATCCGTTTCTATGATTTTTTCAACAGGTACTGTTTTTTCATTTAATTGCTCTTTAACAAGACTTACAACATTTGAATTATTGACTAATGAATTATTTTGAACACTTGCCCCTCCTAGTGTGAAAGAATTTTCATCAAATAAATCTCCAAAATTAGTACGTGTCAAAATTTGACCATTAATTCTATTAAATATATCACCGCGTTTGATACCTGCACGATCCGCAGAACTTCCAGCTGCAACACGGGTAGTAACTAAATATACGTCATCCGAGCCTTCACGATATAGAAAGGCTAAAAATTCTAAACCTGTTTCTAGAGTAGTTCCCGTAAATTGTCGTTCTAATTCTGTGAAATCAGGAACAATTAAACTAAATCGATCTTGAGTAACAGTCAATTGCTCAAAAAAAGCTTCTGGACTTCCCCCGTTAGCTGCAAAATTTTCAAAAGATCTTTGTCCGCTAAATGGAGGATTAGTAAATACTTCTTGTTCCTCTCTAAACAAATAAAACGCATCTAAACCTTGATAAATAAATTCATTAATATCACTATTAGCTCCACCTCTAGGAACTGCATCGTCATTATCTTCACAACTTGTAAAAAATAAAATAGCTGCAATAGCTATAAAAACACGTTTCAAATTCTTCATATTATTTTAATAATCGCCCTAATGAACTTGGTTCTTTTTTCGTTTTATGGATAGAAGATTCGTCTTCAAATCGAGTTAATTGCACTAACGGATTCCCCATTATATAGGTGTTTGACTTTCCTGATAATTGTAAAACAGCTTTGTCTATACATTTTACATAAACATCAGCATCATCGGTATTACTAATATTTATTGTGCCACTTTCTAATTTTATGGCATTCAAATAAGCATCATTATCTACAAGAAATATACTTTTAGAAGTATTACCCATTAATTGACTTTCACTTTTTTCATGTAGCGTAACGTTTGTTACCTCTGTATTGATTAGCGTAAGCTCAGCCTTAGAACTTCCTGACTGATCTATAGAAATATTCTTCGAACTAGATATACCTGAGATTTCAGCTTTTCCTTTAAGTAAAATTTCAGTTGAAATGGCGTCACTATCAATTTTTACTTCAGCATTATCTTTGGCTTCAATAAGCAGCTTTTTCCCTTTTATGGCTTGATCTACGCTAATTTCAACATCGTTTTTCACTAAAATAATTGCTAAACTACTGCTGTAACCGACTTCAACTTTTAATTCTTTTGCTCGAGTGATCAATTTAGTGGTAGTTATCGTTAAAACACTATCTACAACAGCTATGTCGATGTACGGTAATAAATTGCTATCCGTTTCAATGGTCGTAGAAAGTGAAGATTGCTTTCTTAAAGTGACTTCAAAATCACCATCAACATCAATGGTATGGTAATCATTGGGTAAACTAATACGTTTTTCGACCAATTCTTTATTCCCTTTTATTTTTTCTTGTTGCGAAAAGCCTATCAGACTACATCCTAAAGCTACTACTAGTACTATTTTTTTCAAATCCTATAATTTTAATTATTGGTATAGTTCTATATAAAGATAGTACTATTTCCATTTTTTGGTTAAATTGTTACAAACTTTGTGCTAAAATGGATTTCTCACCAAAAAAATTAAATTCTTTTTTATTTCTAAAATTACCCTCGGCTTGGTGGTGCGGTGTTCGTGTTAAAGAAATAGATCCATTTAAAGCCGAAACAACGGTAAAGCACCAATGGTTTAATCAAAACCCTTTTCAATCTATATATTTTGCGGTGTTGGCTATGTGTGCTGAATTAGCTACAGGTATTTTGGTCATGTATCATATAAAAAAATCGGGTAAAAAAGTCGCTATGTTAGTGACTTCAAATACTTCTAACTTCACCAAAAAAGCTAGAGGAAGAATCACTTTTTCTTGTAATGAAGGCACCTTAGTTGCCGAGGCTATTCATAAAGCTATTGAAACCAATACTCCTCAAAAATTTTGGCTTAATAGCTCAGGTATCGACGAAGAGAAAGATATGGTTGCAAGCTTTTCATTTGAATGGTCAGTAAAAGCTAAAAATTGTTAAGTTTTATGTTAAAAAAATAAATTTTGTAATTTTTGTTTTATTTTGTTGTCTTACTACTAAACAAAACAAATTACCAATGGCACGAGCAATGCTAAATTATACTTTAGATTTATTAGAAAAAGTGAGCTTCGACGCTTCTTTATTTTCTAAAGAAGTTCAAAAAGCATTTAAAACACTTCAGCCACACGAAATACTTGAACTCAAAATTTTCTTACAGAATTTGATACAAAAAAAGCCTCAATTAGAGGCTTATGTAAATTCTTATGTGATTTGCTAAATTTTAGTTTTAAAAATTATTTAGCGCATCTCTGTATTCTTTTAGATCTGAAATATTCATTTTATTTTCCAAATCTTTAAATAGCGACACTAAGTACACTAAACTTTCAACAGGGTTGTGTTCGTTATCTGTAGCCGCTACTCCTTCCATTTCATCTTCAATTGGCTCATCTTCAGGAATTGGAATTAAAAAAGTTTCTTCTTGCTGAACGTGTTCATAAGTTAAACGCAATACTTTTACTGCTAGTGGACTGTTGTGCTGCGCCCTAGCGTATTCGCGTAATTCTTTTAAATCCTCTACTAGGGTATTTAATATAATACCTGCGTGATTTAAATCGGTGATAATTTTATCTACTAACTTTAATGCTTTTTTACTTTCCAAAACCTACTCTTTTGATAATAAATGATACCCT
>JAHDEF010000128.1:0-1733 GCA_020628975.1 Aquimarina sp.
ACACTTAGAAACCAATGGACTATTGGATATGGTAATTTGAGATCTGATATCTATTTTGTGAGAATAAGAACATACGACGGTCAGTCTGTTACCAAGAAAATGTATCTTGAGTAAACTAAGTATTGTCTAATAAATATTTAGAGGAGGTGACAAAACTTGTGACCTCCTTTTTTTTGTGAGGCAAAAGTTTTTTTAATTTTTCATAAACTATGTTAGAGGATCAAGCGGAAAACCCGATATCGAGTTGGGGAAAAATAACATTTGAGCGCTTTTTTGTTATTAGAGTTGAAACAAAAAAAAGCGAAATCCAAAATTGGAAATCTGAAAAGCCCATTCTAATGAATAGATGGCAAGGTACTTAATAAGGTTACTCGACTGAGTGATGGATAGAAAACATGATCTCATCGATCGTTCTAATGCCAATCCTATATAAATAATTACATTCAGTTTATACGTCGGATATTTAACTATTTCTGTAGTTTTTTTTCGATCATAAGTAGGTGTGGTGGAGGTTTTTAAGTTGATTTATCATGAGTAAAGAGGTAAAATAATTAAATTATTGTGTAAAATAAGTGGTTCAAAATTTTTGTTATTGTGTGTGAATTTGTAGATTTAGTTTTCAACTATGAATTAAATGTTTTGCCGATGGCAAAGAAAAATAAGAAAAATAAAAATTCATTTATGGCCTTACAGAGTATTAATGTGCAATTAGAGCCAGATTCCCAATGGCTCACAGACAATGGTATTACCATAAGTGATATACAGGATGAATATGCTGGATATTACTTAAATGTTTCTTACAACAGACTGTTTTCGGGTAATGTGGTATTTGCGAAAGAAAGAATTGAAATAGAAGATAGTATCTACTTTCGGTTTTTCGCTCCAGAAGTAAACGAACTAGTCAACGGGGAAATAAAAATTGAGATTCGAGCCTCCAATGGTGAAATAGTTTTTTCATCCGTAGCTTCTGTGAACGCGTTTCATCCTGCTCCTAGTCAATCTGGTGGAGTAGATCAATCCAACCCATTTGTGGTAGTTGTGAATCCGCTTGAGCCACAAGAGTTAGGAAGTACTTTAATTTCTCCCACTTCATTAAAGTTAAAAGGTCGTGTTATAGACATTAACGGAGAGCTTAAGGTCGCTAATTTGCAGGTGGTAATATGGGCTACGGATTCTACGGACCCATCTCCTCCATTTGACACAAATACCTATCAACCAATATATGCAGGTAAGACGGACAAGGACGGGTATTTTTATGGTTCACATCCAGCTAAGTCTTTTACCTATGCCTTTGCAGTAGTTGCAGACGCGATCAATAATGCTATTCCACTTGATCTAGATAATACCAATACGGATTATACATTGTTTGAAAAGCCTTTGATATTAGCATTAGATTTTGAAGCACTAGATATTGATACAGAAGATTGTGCATGCGACAATGATGTGCCAATGCTTCCGGATGATCAATCTTTGGTGGAGTCTGGTACATTTTCACAGGATTTAGGAGGTCATTGTGTCAATTTCACAACACCCAACCGTACTTTAGAAGAATTTCAGTTTTATTATGCGGTCAGAACCACAGAGCCGGAAATCAAAGGACTAACCTTGAATAATCGAGAAATAGGTTTGATTAGAAAGGATCTGGTACGAAGGCATACCGATTTCTTTTTGAGAGCATCAAAACTTATAAGTTCTGTTTCTACCATAGAAATGAAGAGTGCTGAGGAGATCGA
>JAHDEF010000128.1:1833-5367 GCA_020628975.1 Aquimarina sp.
TTGGTAACCTATGACGTGGCTGCTTCTCCAAATATGGTTCAAGCTCAATTAGAAACTCTCAAAACTAATATTGACTCCGCATTTGAGGATGTAAAAAAGACTCAAAAGGAAATCGAAAGTTTCGAAAATACATTGGGCTCAAGCATTTCAATTACTGAAATTTATAGATATCAAGAACTCTATGAACAACTTCAAAACTCGGTAAATATATTTTTATTATTGTTGGAGGATTACCATACGTTCTATACATCATTTGGTAAGTTACTCTTGATCTCAGATATTTATTTTATTAATAACTACAAGGAGATTAAAATTGAGTTTCAGGATTATTTACAGGAAATTGAGTTTAGAATATCTGAAATTGAAAAAACCTATATTAATAATCATCCAGGTAGGGCAAATGTATCAGTTGATAACCCAATCGATTGGGACGATGAACCAACCATCTTTCAAAATACGACTATAGCACATGGACATTTACTATGTTTTAAGCAGCAGTGGAAAGCCGCAGGTTATTCTTTAGGAGATTTGTTATATAGTTTACCATTAGCGCCATGTCAGAAGAAGCAAATTGCGATTTTTGATTGGGATAGAAATGAAGTAGCAAGTAGGACAGAAGCTCAAATTAATGAAGAAAGCCTAGACTCTGTACTGACTCGAGATCGAGATATTTCGGAAGTTATGAACTCTTCTTTCTCTGAGCAATTAGAAGCGAGTTCACAATATTCTGGTAAATCTAGTGGATGGAGTGTAGGAGCTTCTGCAAGTTATGGAGTACCTGGTACAGGACCTAGTATAGGAGTTTCTGGAGGGTATTCTTCATCCAAAACCTCAGGAAACTCTTCAGCCAATCAAAATTCATCTAGAAACTTGTCGGCAAGTGCACTGAATAAACTTAGAGATTCAGTTCAACAATCTGCAAGTAGTGTACGTACTCAACGTTCTACTGTAATTCAAACTGTTGGACAAGGAGAAACATTCAACGTAACTACCGAAGTAATAGCGAATCATAATCACTGTCATTCTCTTACGATTCAATACTTTGAGGTGCTTCGTCATTTAGTAATTGAACAAAACTTGGCAGAAGTTGCAGAATGCCTGTTTGTACCTTTGCAGATGTCTATTTTTAATATGGATAAAGCCCTTCGCTGGAAAAATAATCTAAGAGGTTATTTGCTCGATAGGAGCTTAGTTAGAGCTTTCGAGGCGTTAGAAAGAATTAAAACTTCGTATTCCAATTCTGATTTAAAAAACGTGACTGGTACGTTTTCAGAAGAAAGTATTGAGGACATGTTTGGAGAGTTAAGAATCTCCTTTGAAATTCCACGGCCAGAGGACCCAGTGAATGACGATGATTTAAATTCAACAGATCCAACGGTGGTTTCCGCTATTCAAACCGTAATTGCTGATGCATGGAAACCGTGGCAACCTTTCTTTTTTGGAGTATGGTCTTCACCATTTTCTTTATATACCTCAAGGTTTAGAGATAGAGTAGAAGCGCAAAGAGATCGTATTTTTGAAGAAGAAGTAGTTCCTAAACTTGTACGTAATTTTGTTAGTCAGCTAAGAATAATTGCAGTACTGGAGGATAACACTCAATTGGACTTAGCTATGGATGTCACTCTTGTATCTAAGTATAAGCAAGGAGTTCCATTGTACATTACGCTAAGACCGACTACAAATACTTTTAACTTAATTCAGAGAAATCGTATTAAGCAAGTTTTGATACAATCTCCTGCAGATGTGCCCGAAACATCCAACATAATTTTGCATTCCGGGAGCATGAGATACAGAACAAAGCATTTGGATCAGTTCCTGTTTAATAATAGAAACATTAAAAACGATATAGTTGGAAACGATGTGGCTACAATTTATACTCCGCTGAATTCCACCGAACTTATTAATCCAAAGAATCGAGACTATAACCAAGCAAAGCTACTTTTAGAGCACCTGAACGAGCATTTGGAGTATTATCATAGACAGCTGTGGTATTATATGGATAATGCCCGATTGTTTAATTTATTGGATGGCTTCATAGCACCTAATTCACAAGGACGAAGTGTTTCAAGCGTTGTGGAGAATAAAGTAATTGGTGTAGTAGGAAATAACCTTGTGCTTAAAGTTGCGCCAGGTTATAATCTGGATCCTACTTTTAGAATTAAAGACGGATTTGATCTGCTGGAACATTATAAACCAATTACTCCTCCGGATCCATTCAGAATAAGTATTCCGACTAAAGGAGTGTATGCCGAAGCCGTAATGGGAGCGTGTAATAGCTGTGAGGAAATAGATGAAAGTAGACATTGGAGATTTACAGAAGTTCCATGTGGTGATGAGCCTACAGCCATAAATCCGATCAATACTGATTCTAGAAGAGCTGATCCAGGTAATTTACAAACCAAGGATTTGGAGTCGCCAGTGATTAATATTCAGAATGCTCCATCAGCACCTGATCCAACCGGTTTAGGAGCCGCTTTAAGCCTAATGGGGCAAGCAGGAATCTTTGAAAACATTACGGGTCTTGAAGGAACACAGGCAAACGCATTGCAACAACTTGCTCAGACTTCGACAAACTTGAATCAATCTCAAGATTTAGCAGCCAAAGCCCTTGAACAAATTGTAGGCTTAACCAAGCAGAAACGTGCACAACAGAACTCCAATAAAGTTGTAGAGGATATCAATAGAGAATTTGCAGATGATCCAGAAACTCGAAACAAGTTACTGAAAGAACATTACGAGCAAGTGATAGGAGCAACTGGTGATCCAAGTTCAGGATCTGATGATGCAAATACAGGTTCTGCCGCTGATACTGTAGATTCCTCTATGGACGCTATTAAGGAAGGAGCGTCAAGTGTGACAGTTACTGAAACTAATCCTGATGGAAGTTCAACGCATGTAGAAGTAGAAGCAGATCCGAATGCAGCAGCTACGGGTGCTTCAAGCTATGAGGATTATCGTCTGGATTACGACAAAATTTCATCAGATTCTGAAAATAATTTCTAAATATTAAAATTTATGATAAAGTCATTAAGAAGAGACGCTCACAAATTGGAACCGCAAGAATGGGCAACTTTTATAACAAACTATAACAAGAATATAATAAACGCTACTATTTCTAATACTGATCCTAGGTTTATAGCTTTGCGAGATGAAGCCAATAATGCTTTTGGTCAAGGAGCACCTATTATAACATCATTTGATTTGGTTAATCGGAATGATGATGGAGATGCAGATAGAACTCCTGATCCGCTGGATTTTGAGAATACCTGGGGACAAGCGGCGATTGATCATAACAACGCTATAACCGAATTACCCGTAATTTTATTCTTGGTTAATTTACATGTTATTGGTAACTTTTTGCAGGCAAGAAGGATACATGGTACGAATCTTTTTCTTGGGTGGCATAGATTATTCTTACAAACCTTTGAGGAATTTCTTGGAAGTCCAGCACATTATTGGAATTGGTTTGATAACCCTGATATTCCGTCTGAATTACTAACCTCCAAAATTAACGATTCGATTCGAATTGATGAT
>JAHDEF010000129.1 GCA_020628975.1 Aquimarina sp.
ACTTTCGTTATCCTTTTCATCTTAAAGAAAACTATCGGATTGAGAGTTTCTGAAAAAGAAGAAATTGAAGGATTAGATGTTCATGAACACGGAATGTCTGCATTCAACGAGTAACAAAAACAATTACTATATATAAGAAAAGGCTACTCAAATTGAGTAGCCTTTTTTTTGTTACCTTAGAAATATTATCGAAACTTAAACATATTAACTAATGTCATTCAAAAATGCAACTGCTCTAGCTTTAATAGGAAGTTTACTTATAACCGCAGTACAGGCTGGCTATTTTATAAATGGACTACAAGACCCGTGGATGATGCTAGGAATAAAATCTTACATTTTTGATCTTGGCTATTTAATTGGCTCCGCTTTGTTAACTATGTTTTTTTATGCGCTTTACCAGAAACAACCTTAGTAATGCAATCGCTTATATTTTTTTACGTTGATGTTTTAAAAAACATTTCAAGAATAATTATGAATATATGTGACCAGTAATAAAATTTTCAGTTCCGTAATTCATCTTTAAATCTTTTATTCTGCAGGTTTTCAGCTTTAGCCTTTTTTTCATCAATATAACTTGAGATATATTACATGAGCTTTCAAATATTCAGTAACTATACTCATTAAGAAGAGGTGTTTATTAATTCTGCTTAAATCTCAATATATTAAGAACTATTTTTTTTATTATTCAACAAACATTCATTATTTTCATAAAAATAATATTAAAAACATGAAAAAAATAGAAGCCATCATTCGTAGGTCGAAATACAGAGCCGTTAGAGATGCTTTACATGCCAAGGGAATTAATTTTTTTTCTTATTGGGATGTAACAGGTATCGGTAACGAAAAACAAGGAAAAGTATATCGTGGTATTAGTTACAGCACCAGTGATATTCAACGAAGGGTATTATCAATCGTGGTAAATAACGATTTTGAACAAATAGCTATTGACATCATTTTAGACGTCGCCCAAACAGGCGAAATTGGTGATGGTAAAATATTTGTTTCAGATATTAAGGAAGCCTATCGCATAAGAACGGGTGATAAAGGTGGTGAAACCTTAGGCTAAATAACTCATAATATTAAACTTAAGTTTCTTTCGATAATTTCGGAAGAAACTTTTGCATTTACACTAACGTCAAAAAATTCAACAACTTCCTAATTAATTTAATATGAATTCATTACTTACAACTAACAATGTATGGATGATGCTGTGTACTGCATTAGTATTTTTTATGCATTTAGGGTTTTCTTTTTTAGAAATTGGTTTAACACGCCAAAAGAATACTATTAATATATTATTTAAAAATGTATTTATAATTTGTGTAGGACTCCTCCTCTACTGCCTCGTTGGCTTCAACTTAATGTATCCTGGTGATTTTAACGGGTGGCTTGGTTTTGCGGGCATTGGATTAGATAGTCCTAAAACAGCTGAAGGTTTACTTGACCTTACTTATAACGAAGGCTATACGTACTGGACAGACTTTCTTTTTCAAGGCATGTTTGCTGCTACAGCTGCTACTATAGTATCAGGTGCGGTAGCTGAACGTATCAAGCTAGTACCCTTTATGATTTTTACCATTATTTACGTGGGCTTAGTATATCCTATCGTTGGTTCTTGGAAATGGGGCGCTGGTTGGTTAGATCGCTTAGAAATTCCATTTTATGACTTTGCGGGTTCTACGTTGGTACATTCTGTAGGTGGATGGGCTGCTTTGATTGCTGTTGCCTTACTCGGTGCTCGTATAGGAAAGTTTGATGAAAACGGAAAACTCAACGCAATACCAGGACATAACATTCCTTTAGCAGCAGCAGGTGTGCTAATACTTTGGTTAGGATGGTTTGGTTTTAACGGAGGGTCTGTTTTATCAGCTGATCCAGGCTTAACCTCGTTAGTATTAGTAACCACATCATTAGCCGCAGCCGCTGGTGGTGTTTCTTGTTTTTTAGTATCTACTATAGCTTATAAAAATTACGATTTAACCATGTTTCTAAATGGTATACTAGGCGGATTGGTAGGAATTACAGCTGGAGCTGATGTTATGTCTCCAACTGATGCAATTTTAATCGGTAGTATTGCTGGGGCTTTAATTGTTGCAGGAATTGCTTTAGTGGATCGTTTAAAATTAGATGACCCTGTTGGTGCCATTGCTGTGCATTTAATTTGTGGAATATGGGGAACCCTTGCCGTAGGCTTATTTGGAAGCTTAGCGGGTGTTGACCAGCTAATTTCTCAGCTTATAGGTATTGGTACTATTGGTATTACTTGCTCTATTGCTGCTTTCGTTATTATTTACACTATTAAGAAAATTTCAGGAATACGTGTTTCTGAAGAAGAAGAAATGGAAGGTCTAGATGTACACGAGCATGCTATGGAAGCTTATTTTGATTTTCGAAAAAACGAACATTAAAAATTACATGCTAGAGTCGATTACCTTGAGGCAAGCCTTGGGGAAATAAATCTACTAGCGTTGCAAATAAAAGAAGGCTACTTAATAAGGTGGCCTTCTTTTGTTAGTTTTAGCCCTTGCTATATATTAACTTTGCCATATGATTGTACAACAAAATGATACTATAGTTGCTTTAGCAACCGCATCTGGTGCTGGAGCAGTGGCGATAATTCGTGTTTCTGGGGCTAAAGCTTTTGAAATTGTTGCTGAAATTTTTAACGCAAAAAGCGGTAAAAATATATGTTCTGAGGCTTCTCACACGATTCATTTTGGACATATTACTGACGGGAAAAAGATTTTAGATGAAGTGCTCGTTTCTCTATTTAAAAACCCTCGATCCTACACTGGCGAAGATGTGGTAGAGATTAACTGTCACGGAAGTTCGTACATTCAACAAGAAATTTTACAGCTATTATTACGTAATGGCTGTCGTTTGGCAGAAGCAGGAGAGTTTACCTTACGTGCTTTTTTAAACGGAAAAATGGATTTAAGTCAAGCCGAAGCTGTTGCTGATTTAATTGCTAGCGATAGTGAGGCTGCTCATAAAATAGCCATTCAACAAATGCGGGGTGGTTTTAGTAATGAAATTAAGTTTTTAAGAGGTGAATTACTAAACTTTGCTTCTCTTTTAGAATTAGAGTTAGACTTTGCCGAAGAAGATGTTGAATTTGCCGATCGTACCGAGTTTATTACACTTCTTGCCAAAATCGAGATTACATTAAAGCGTCTTATCGATTCTTTTGCGATCGGAAATGTGATTAAGCAAGGAATTCCTGTTGCTATTGTTGGTGCTCCCAACGCTGGTAAATCGACCCTACTGAATGCTTTATTAAACGAAGAAAGAGCTATTGTTTCTGAAATTGCCGGTACTACCCGTGATACTATTGAAGATGATATCAATATCGGCGGGCTACGTTTTCGCTTTATAGATACAGCCGGAATTCGTGAAACTTCAGATACTATTGAATCTATTGGTATCGAAAAGACCTTTGAAAAGATCAATCAAGCGCAGGTGGTTTTGTACTTAGTTGATAGTTCCGATGAATTCAGAATTCAGAATTCAGAATTCAGAATTGAGATAGAGCAAATTAAAAACAAGTATCCATTAAAGCCTCTTATAATTATTCTTAATAAAGTAGATCAAATTTCTTGAAATTCAAGCGATCAAAAATAACCTTACTGAAATAAAAAATATTAGCTTGATTTCCTTATCTGCTAAGGAAAAAACAGGAATTTCTGATCTTACGGATCAATTATTGAGCTTTGTAAATAGTGGACAGCTTCGAAATGATGAAACCATTGTCACAAATTCTCGTCACTACGATTCTTTGATAAAATCCTTAGAAGAAATTCAAAAGGTACAAGAAGGGATGCAAATGGGACTTTCAGGAGATCTTATGGCAATTGACCTTCGGGAAGGGCTATATCATTTAGGAAATATTACTGGAGAAGTTACTAATGATGAATTACTTGGGAATATTTTTTCTTCGTTTTGTATTGGGAAGTAGCATATATTAATGTTACTTAATTGAAAATCCCAAATACGCTATTTTACTGACATTTACACTAAAATAGTTTTATCAAAACTAAGTAATATTAAGTAATATTCATATAAAATTTGTTCTTTATTTGTTCTTTAGCTTTCTATTAGAATAGAAAGCTTTATATTTATGTACAAATGGAAACATAACTTTACAATATTTTACACTATTTAACTTTTATTTACATCAGTTTACAATGAGTTCAAATATTCGACTTTTGAAGGTTTGTCAAGAATGTGGCAAAGAGTTTATTGCAAAAACTACTGTAACTAAGAACTGTTCTAACATCTGTGCGAAAAGAGCTTGGAAAAAAAGGCAACGAGAAAAAAAAATAGAAACAGCTATTGAAAGCGAAAAGAAAGTAATATCACAAGAAATAAAAAATCCAGAATTATCTCAAAAAGAGATTTTATCTATTAAAGAAACTTGCAATTATATAGGTATTAGCCGTCCCACATTTTACAAACTTGTAAAAGCAGGAACTTTACAAATAACTAGATATGGAGGTAGGGTATTTATTTCTAGAAATGAGATTAAAAAAGCCTTTAATATATGAAACCTTCAAAAGTTAACTTAAGAAAATTTAAAAATACTAAAGGAGATAAATATTATCACAGATTAGACATTTATCCTCCTGTTAAAAATAAAATTACAGGTAAAGAAACAAGATTTGTAAATACGGGTATTTGGACATGGGTCAAACCTAAAACCGAAGATGACAAAAATTATAACAAAAAAACTTTAGCAAATCTTCGTGGTATTCAAGCAAATTACCAATTAAGTGTACAGAACAAATCTCTTGATTTTTTAGAAGATTATAATTCTAATAAAGATTTTTTAGAATACTTTCTTGAACAAGCAGAAAAAAGGAATGGTAAGTCAAGTGACTATAAAAAATGGTTGATTGTTTATGATTACTTGAAAGATTTTTCCCATACTATTAAATTCAAGGATCTTAATTTAGAATTCATTGAAAATTTTAAGACATACTTACTCAACAAAAAACACAAAAAAAACAAACGTGTAACTATTTCTGTAAACTCCGCAGCTTCTTATTTTTCTAAATTTATTTTAACATTGAAAGAAGCATACAAATACGATTATCTTAAGGAAGATTTAACCAAAAAAGTTGAAAAAATTAAAGTTGAAGAAACGAAAATGGACTTTCTGACAATGGATGAAGTTCAGAAATTAAAAAATACTGAATGTCCAGATCCTATTGAAAAGAGAATATGTTTATTTATGATTTTATCTGGCCAACGTGTTTCTGATGTAGAAAACCTTAGATGGAAAGATTTAGAATATTCAGAAAACACTGGCTATTATATTCGCTT
>JAHDEF010000130.1 GCA_020628975.1 Aquimarina sp.
CTTGTAGGTTTTTAAATTATCTAAATTTTATATCTACAAGGTCCTAAAGACCTTGTAGATATAAAATAATTAATTTAAAAACAAATAATAATCAGTGCTTTATAATGAAAATATTAATCGAACTCAGGTTACTATTTCTTTTTTGTAAACTGTGGTGTCTTCTTTTCCTTATTCATTCCTTTATCTGAAGAAAAACTCGATTGTCGCTTGTTTTCTTTGGGTTTCTCTTTTGAATTCTCTTTTGGCTTGGGCTTATTTTCCATTGGACCACGTAAATGAACAACTAATCCATTGAGAAAATTACGCAGTAACTGATCGCCACACTCCATATATTTAGGATGCTTTTCACTTCTAAAAATAGCTCCTAATTCGCTTTTAGTAACTTCAAAATCTACCAAAGCACATATTTTTACTATATCTTCATCGCGTAGTTTATGCGCTACACGAAGTTTCTTGAAAATGTCGTTATTTGTCAAACCCATGCTGCAAAGATAGCAACTAAGATGTTAGAAGTTAGATTTTAGATCGCTTCGCTTTTAGATAAATGCTATAATTATTTTTTTACGGAAAAAAGATTCTAAAGAATAAGGAAATAGGACAAATAGGCTTTACCCCAAATCTTAGAGGTCTTGATTCTAAAAACAAATATCAATGAACTATACTAGAGAAGAAAAACTGGCTTTAATTTCCGAACTTATAACACTAGCCAATACTGATAAAAAACTAGAAGCAGCAGAAATTCAATTTATAAAAGCCATTGCCGCAACCATTCAAATTGATGAAGTTGATGTAGAAAAACTGGTTGAAAAACCCGTTCCAAGCAAGGTCATTAAATCTGAATCGGAACGTATAACTCAATTTCACCGATTGGTATTGGTTATGAATATTGATCAACGTACTAGCGTCGATGAAATAGTCACTCTAAAAAATTTTGGTTTAAAAATGGGCTTACCAGCACCCGCTATCGATGCTGTTTTACAACAAATGGGGAATTACGAAAACAAGGTCATTCCTCCCCAAATTTTAATAGATATTTTTAAAAAACACTACAATTAGTTAATTTTTCTTATTGATACAAGCGCTTAACTAAAAAATAATTTGCGTTTCACCACCGATAAGTTATATTTGCTCGTTTTTGAAATTACATCTAATTAATAACTGACACATAATGCAGAATAAAGGACTGATACGCGCATTCGCCATTTTATTTGGCTTGGTATGTATTTACCAATTGTCGTATACATTTATTACAAATGCAAAAGAGAAGAAAGCGAAAGCGTATGCTTCAGCTAAATATGCTGAGGGTACACAAAACTATGCTTCTTTAAGAGAAATTGCAGAAGAGAGCTACTTAGACTCTATCGGAAATGAAGAAATCTTTTTAGGAATCACCTATAATGATGCCAAAAAGAAAGAATTAAACAAAGGACTTGACCTTAAAGGAGGGATCAATGTTATTCTTCAAATTTCTGTTAAAGACATTCTTGAAGGTTTAGCAAATGGCTCAAGAAACCCTGCTTTTAATAAAGCTTTAATCGACGCAGATCAAATTCAAAAAGACGCTCAAGAGCCTTATGTTGAATCTTTCTTCAAAGCTTTTGATGCTTTACCTGATGCTAAACTAGCTACTACCGAAATTTTTGCTACTAAAGATTTAAGCGATGATATCAAATTAGGGATGTCAAACGACGAAGTAAAACCTGTCATTCGCAGAAAAATTAATGAGTCTATAGTTTCTGCTTTCGAAGTGTTGCGTGAGCGTATTGATAAATTTGGGGTTACACAACCAAATATTCAGCGTTTAGGAGAAACAGGAAGAATTTTAATTGAACTTCCGGGTGCTAAAGATATTGAGCGTGTTAAAAAGCTTGTACAAAGTACAGCTCAATTAGAATTTTGGGACGTATATAAGGCAGAAGAAGTTTTCCCAGTGTTAGCACAAGCAAATGCAATGCTACAAGCGGAATTACCTAAAGAAGATAATAAAGCGACTCCCTCAGAAGAAACTAAAGAAGACAGTTCTATTGACGACCTATTAGAAGATGCTGAAGAAGTTGAAAAAGAAGAAGCAAATGTAAATCCTATTTTCGATTTAATTCAAGGGCAAGCTTACCCTGGTCAACCTGTAGTGGCAAGTGTTGCTAAAAAAGATACTGCGCAGTTTATGGGGTATTTAAATAGCTCTAAAGTTAGAAACTTATTACAAGGAGAACAGCGTTATATGCGTTTTGCTTGGGGTAAAGCTGATGATGCCGCAGAAACTTTTGACTTATATGCTATTAAGGCCAACCGCCAAAATACGCCTGAATTATCGGGTAACGTAATTACTGATGCACAACAAACCTATAGTCAATTAGGAAACGTAGCTGTAAGTATGCAAATGAATGGTAAAGGAGCTAAGGTTTGGGAAGAAATGACTGGGCGTGCTTCACAACAACAAAGTCAAATTGCTATAGTACTTGATAATGTTGTTTACTCTGCTCCAGGTGTAAGTAGTGGTGCTATCTCTGGAGGTAGAAGTGAAATTACGGGGAACTTTGATGTTTTAGAAGCAAAAGATTTAGCCAACATTTTACGTGCGGGTAAACTTCCTGCCTCTGCAGATATTATTCAAAGTGAAATCGTA
Source organism: Aquimarina sp. (assembly GCA_020628975.1). Taxonomy (GTDB): domain Bacteria; phylum Bacteroidota; class Bacteroidia; order Flavobacteriales; family Flavobacteriaceae; genus Aquimarina. The sequence continues at coordinate 2,627 of JAHDEF010000130.1, forward strand.
GGACCTTCTTTAGGTAAAGAAGCTATCCAAAGTGGTATATTATCATTTATCATCGGATTAGTTTTGATTTTGGTTTGGATGATTTTTTACTATGGAAAAGCAGGAGCTTTTGCTGATATCGCTTTGATTGTAAACATCTTATTCATATTTGGAATTTTAGCTGGACTACAAGCGGTTTTAACCTTACCTGGTATTGCTGGTATCGTATTAACTATTGGTATGTCGGTTGATGCCAACGTACTTATTTTTGAACGTATTCGAGAAGAAATTAGTAAAGGAAAATCGCAAGCCAATGCTATTGCCGATGGTTTCAAAAATGCCTTGTCTTCTATATTAGATGCCAACATAACTACTGGTTTAACAGGTATTATATTATTGATTTTCGGAACAGGACCTATCAAAGGATTTGCTTTTACGTTACTAGTAGGTATTGGTACGTCATTATTTACTGCGATTTTTATCACGCGATTATTAATCGATGGATACGGTAAAAACGGTAAAGAATTAGCATTCTCTACAGCTATTACTAAAAACTGGTTCAAGAATATCAATATTGAATTCTTGAAAAAACGCAAAATTGCTTATATCATTTCAGGAGTTTTAGTTACGGTAGGTTTGATTTCGTTATTTACTCAAGGATTAGATCAAGGAGTAGATTTTGTTGGAGGAAGAACATATACAGTTCGCTTTAACAAAGACGTTAATGCTACAGAAGTAGACAGCGAGTTAACGGAAATATTTGGTAGTGTTGAAGCTAAAATTTCTGGTGCTAGTAACCAGTTAAAAATTACTACTAATTATAAGGTTGACGAAACTTCTACGGAAGTTGATAATGAAATTAGAAGAAAATTATATGATGGTTTAAAACCGCATTTATCTAACAATTTAGCTTATCAAGATTTTATTTCTGGTAACGACCAAAAAGTAGAAGGTATTATGTCTTCTATCAAAGTAGGTCCAACCATTGCTGATGATATTAAAAAGGCTGCTTTTTGGGCCGTATTAGGATCATTAATTGTAGTGTTCTTATACATCTTAATTCGTTTCCGCAGATGGCAATTCTCATTGGGTGCTGTTGCCGCTGTATTCCACGATGTATTAATTGTATTAGGATTATTTTCGTTACTTCATAAGGTAATGCCATTTAGTTTAGAAATTGACCAAGCATTTATCGCTGCAATTCTTACCGTTATTGGTTATTCATTAAATGATACCGTGGTAGTATTCGATAGAATTCGTGAATTTTTAGACGATCACAAGGATTGGAAATTAGCGCGCGTTGTTGATGCGGCATTAAGTAGTACGTTATCACGTACGCTTAACACCTCGTTGACAACGTTATTAGTATTACTAGCAATATTTATTTTCGCAGCGCCATTGCGAGGATTTATGTTTTCATTAATCATTGGTGTAATTGTTGGTACTTACTCATCATTGTTTATTGCAACGCCTATTATGTACGATACCGTACAGAAAGTAGGTTTAAAAGAAGCTAAAAAAGAGGAAGAAGAAGTAGCTACGGCTTAATTGACGCTTCCATTTTAATAAAAAAGACACCTCTGTATGAGGTGTCTTTTTTTTGTAACTTTTTTTGCTAAAATTACTTAAATCCTTTCAAAGGTCTATCACAAACCTTCTACACTAAAAACCAATAATTGAGTTATCTGATGACCATACTCATTAAAATTATTGTCAGAAATAAAAACTAACGTCGGCTTACCATTAATTTTAGGACCAAAACAAAACCCCTCTAAATTGTCAATATGCTTACTCGGTAATTCATTCATTATCGATTTAAAATCAATTAGTAACGTTTTCTTCAAGGGAACTACCTTTTCATTTTTTAACGCTTTAATACTTGAAATTGCAGTTACCTCAGCTGTAACAATAGCTAAATATAATTTCACATTTGTCCCATTAGCCCCATAGCCCGAAGTGTACGACCTTTCTAAGCATAAAAAATGAGAATCGTCTAGGTATACCATTTCTACTAATCCATTAATCGCCACTGATGATGTAAATTTAGGCTTCAAAGCAACTTTATCTAATGGATAAGCGAATTGTTGTGTTATTTTACTCGTGTTTAAATTGTAAGCACTTAAGCGTACAAAAGCACTGTGATTGTTTTTATAAGTAGCTGATTGTCCATCACTTTTCAATGGAATTTCATTTGCAAACCATATGGTTTCCGCATTCTGACCTAAGCTTAAATTTTCAAAACTTCCATTATGAATTACATTCTGAACATCAAAAATACTAGGCAATGCTATAGTTTGCTTAATCTTGCCGTCAGTTGTTCCTACTTGTATACTTGGTGCAACCCCTTTCTTAATATTTCCTTCTGAAGACCATACTATTTGATTATCATCTAAAAAACGTAAGCCTTCTGGATCAAAACAATCTGGATTTAATTTGTTGCCTTGATAATCTTTTAAAATTACCTCTTTAATAACTTCAACATCAGAAATGATATTATTATCAAAATCCAGTTGAAGCTC
>JAHDEF010000131.1 GCA_020628975.1 Aquimarina sp.
ATAAGTTAGCTCTAATTATTATATAGTGTCGTAGGTAATTTTTACTACTTTACAAATTCAATTAGTGGCCCATCTGATGCTGGGTCATCAGCTAGATATAATTTTCCGTTTTCAAAATAATAATCATATTCTACAGTTTGAATTGTAACCTTATTATTTGTCACAGTAATATCATAAATTCCTGTTTTTAAAAATGTTTGTAACGATTCCGTAACCTTGTTCTCAACGCTTAATTTGCTCGTATCAATATCAAAATTCCAAAGAATTTCTCCTTTTTTCAAATTAACAGGTTCACATAAACAAGAAACCGCAATTAAATTCCATTGTCCATTTAATTCATTAGTTACTACAGGAGTAACTTCATCAGCTAATTTAGTTATAGCTTCATCAGTTGTTCCGTTAGCTGCTTCTCCAACAACTTCGTCAGATATTTCATTGGCTACTTGACCATTGATAGTGAAATCATCAGTTACTTCATCGGTTTCGTTACACGAAAATAAAAATGCGCTAACGATAAATAGAAAAATCATTTTTCTCATAATATTTTTTTGCGTTCATTAAATAGATGAATTTTTGTTGATTTGGTTGCGTCAAATTATTTATAATAACCTAGTTTATATTTTTTTACGTTTACAAAAAATTTTATTTATAAATAGATCGTTTAAAAAAAGTAAAATATTGTATATTTTGCTTTAAATCTATTTTTAATAGTCATTATGAGATGTTTATCAAGGAAATTACCATACTGTTATTTTTTTATAATTCTTATTTGTTTTAGTGCTTACTCTCAGTATGAGATTTTAAATGAGTATACCGTAATCAATGACGCTAATGGGAATAGATTGAGTTTACAAGAATTTGATCAATTAATGGATTCTGATAATTGGTCATTAAAGACTTATTTGAAGGAAAGTGCCGAGATTGATTATATCCAATTAGTAAAGAAAACGGAAGAAGACAAAGTCCATGAAGCTTTAATCAAGCCCAAAAAAAGATCTTCATTGACACAAAATGCCCCTGACTTTTCTGTCATCGACATTCACAATAATACGCACAGTTTACACGATTTGAAAGGATCGATAGTTTACCTAACCTTTATACAGTTCAATAAAAAAAATTACGCTACGCTACTAGAAATTGACCGTCTCTACGAAAAATATACAAAAACCGATAACAAAGTTCAGTTTATGGTCATTACTCCCAGTGATACCTCCACTATCAATAGTTTCTTGAAATTACATCCCGTTAAACTACCTATTGTTAGCCAACCAAAGAAACTATTAAAAGATTATGAAATAAGCCAATTCCCTACAAATATTTTAATTAATCATAAAGGAGAATTTTTAGAATATCGAAAATCATCATTATCAACAGAAGCTCCCGCTTATATGGATGCTGCTATCACTAAGGCTTTAAGAAAAATAATATGAAAAAGATAATTTACTTGTGGTTACCAATTTTAAGTATTTTTCAATTAAATGCTCAAGAGCTATATGATGATAACAAAATTTCTGAGGATGAATTTTTTAACGAAAAAAAAGATCCCGACTATCTCAAGAGACTTAACATTAAATATAGCCGTGTACTCACTTACATTGATTTTAAAACTGGCGATGAAAGAAGATGCTTTCGTAAGTGGAAGTATTCAAAACAAAATAAAAATCAATTTATTATTGTGAATAATGATGCTACAGCTACCGATTTATGGTGTCGATTTTTCAACATCTCAAAATCTCAATATCCATTTTTAGTCCGTGAATGCTTCGTAAAACATGGAGAATCGCACACTGTTAAATTTTTAGAATCTGGTGACTATAAATTAGAAATTATTCATGGTACCCATTGGAGACAACCTTTACAAGATACTGGCTGTAGTGGACAATTTTCGCAGAATTCATCAGTAACGTCAATGTCTATTTCCAAAAAATATAGTGTTGGTAAATATAGTGTACATAAGTATATTTCAAATAACACAGAATAAACTGAATTGCTCTACTAATACTTGCTAGATTAACTTTTTATCCAATTAATGATTTTTTTATGATTCGGCTTAATCCCTGGATCTATAGAAGTAACTAAAAAACCCTTTTCATCAACAAGAAATTTCTGAAAATTCCACTTTACAGAGGTTGTTAGTATACCATTTTTTGACTTTTGCGTAAGGAACTGATATATCGGATGTTTATCTTTTCCTTTAACGCTTATTTTAGTCATCATCGGGAAAGTTACCCCATAATTTCTTTGACAAAAAGTGGCTATTTCTTTTTCAGAACCTGGTTCTTGTTTTAAAAAATTATTGGCAGGGAAACCAATTATCTCAAAATTATTCGAAGCATAAATGTCGTAAATTTCTTGTAATTGCTCGTATTGAGGTGTCAAGCCACACTTAGATGCTGTGTTTACAATAAGCACTTTTTTACCTTTCAATGAAGAAAAATCAAATTCTTTTCCTTGTAGATCAGTGACTTTAAATTGATGAATAGAATGTCTGCTTTCTAATTCATTTAAATTTCTAGTAGGAAATTTAATTTTAGATGGAAAAAAAGCTGATAAAAACATAAAAATCTTTTTACCAAAGTTACTTTCCAACTTTGATAACAGCTATTAAAGAAATGGTAATTATTAACTAAATATCTAAAAGCCTAAATTAAAAATACTGCCATACAGAAACTACTTCAACTAAAGATTGAAAATAGACGTTAAGGAGTTAGCGTAGTTGAAAGAAGCTATATAGTTTATTACTTAACTCCATAGCTCCTAAATTCTTAACTTCTAAAAAACATTTTAAAAGATCTTCGATCTGAGATATTTAAAAACTCTACTTCACCAACTCCAACAATCCATCAAAATCATAGACTTCTTGGGTACCGTTAGCCATATTTTTTATGGTAAATTGAGAATTCTCTACTTCGCTATTTCCCGCCAAAATCACATATGGAAATTGTCGCTTATTAGCATAATTCATTTGTTTTTTCATCTTGGCAGCGTCTGGGTATATTTCAGCTGCAATACCTTTAGCCCTAAGCTTTCGGATAGCTTGATAACAATATAAAGCTTCTACATCACCAAAATTAATAAAGAAAACCTTAGTAGTTTCTGTAATGGTTTTGGGAAATAAATTTAATTCTTCTAATACTAAATAAATACGATCTAATCCAAAAGAGACACCAACTCCACTAACGTCTTTCATACCGAAAATACCTGTAAGATCATCATAACGACCCCCACCACCAATAGAGCCAATTTTTACATTTTCTGGCGCAGCTACTTCAAAAATGGCTCCTGTGTAATAATTTAAGCCACGCGCTAACGTAACATCAAGATCTAGTGTAGTTGTTTTTAAGCCTAAACTTTCTATTGCATTTATTATAAAAGATAACTCTTCAACTCCTTTTAGACCTTCTTCTGAAGTTGATAGTAAGCTTTTTAATTGCGCTAATTTCTCGCTAAAACTTCCCGAAAAAGAAAATAAGGGTTGAATCTTAGCTATTGCTTCTTCTGTTATTCCTTTAGAAAGCATTTCTTGCTTCACACCTTCCTCTCCTATCTTGTCTAATTTATCTAAAGCTACCGTAAAATCAATCAACTTATCTTTTGCTCCAATTACTTCGGCTATACCAGATAGAATTTTACGGTTATTCATTTTGATTGTAACGCCTTCTACTTGCAAATCGGTAAAGACGTTATCATACAATTGAATAAATTCAACTTCTTGCCAAAGCGATTTACTACCTACAACATCGGCATCGCACTGATAAAATTCTCTATAACGTCCTTTTTGTGGTCTATCGGCACGCCAAACAGGCTGTATTTGATAACGCTTAAACGGAAAATCTATATCATTTTGGTGCTGCACTACATAACGTGCAAAAGGCACTGTTAAGTCATAACGCAAGGCTTTTTCAGAAATTTGAGCCGTTAATTTTTGACTATTCTTTTCCGCTAAATCCTGTTCGCTTGCTTTTTTTAAATAGTCACCGCTATTCAAAATTTTAAAAATCAAACGATCTCCTTCTTCCCCATATTTACCCATCAACGTACTGCTATTTTCAAAACTTGGCGTTTCGATAGGCTGAAAACCAAAATTTTTGAAATGCTTTTGTACGGTATCTTTTATATATGAACGCTTTGCTACTTCTGCAGGTGAAAAATCACGGGTTCCTTTAGGTAATGAAGGTTTTTGTGCCATTGATACTAAAATTAGGATTGCAAATATAAGTATTAGCCCGTAGCTAGCAGCATTAAGGTGTAAGTCATAAGTAGCAAGAATATATTTTCTAGAATGTTATTAAACCTATATTTTTGAAGAAATAGCTTAACACTTTTAGCTAAACTTTAAAATATGAATTACGTCGAAATAGAGAATCAACAAGATTTAGAAGCATTGCTTAAAACCACTACCTCTTTTACAAAATTTGCTTTTCAAGATCTTAATTTTAATACTGTTGCTTTAGATACTGTTTCATTTAACGATTGTATTTTTTTAGGCTGTACGATCCCTGACTCATTGGTTTGCCAATTGTATCACAGCAATTTTTTATTTCCCAAAATGGAATTGCCCTATAACTGCTATGTAAATCGTCTTTATACGCCTAATGATTTGTATGCAAATTACCAATTAGGCAACCCCGTATCGTACAAAAACTGTTTAGATGCTAAGATTTACGAGCATTTTATAGCTACTGGTAAAGAAGCTTCTGATATCAAAGAAACCTTAGGACGAAGACTACACGATCATTCCATTTCAGATGCATTATATGATTTCCTAGATCAATTCCCTGATGATAAAAAAGTGGCTATTATGGGAGGTCACAGTCTTTCGAGGGCTGATAAAGGATTTACTGATGTCGCATTATTAAGTAAGCAATTAACTGAAAAAGGATATTTAATGTTATCTGGTGGAGGACCTGGAGCCATGGAGGCAACACATGTTGGAGCTTGGTTTGCCGGAAAACCAGAAAGTCAATTATTAGATGCCATTGCTATTTTAGCCGAAGCACCAAAATATAGCGATACTTTATGGTTAGATAAAAGTTTTGAGGTATTTAAGAAATATCCCGAAACTGATTTTGAAAGTGTGGGCATTCCTACATGGTTATACGGTCATGAACCTCCTACACC
>JAHDEF010000132.1 GCA_020628975.1 Aquimarina sp.
ACTTTCAGGGTCATTAACGGCTACCATTCCAATTACTTCATCGTTTTCATGCGCTAATGTAATACCGCGAACTCCTGAAGCGGTACGCCCCATAGGTCTGGTTTTAGCTTCTTCAAAACGAATAGATTTTCCTGATTTTAAAGCCATCATTACTTCGCTTTCACCGTTGGTAAGCTTAGCTTCTAGCAATTCATCACCCTCTTTAATAGTAATGGCATTTACACCGTTTGCACGAGGTCTTGAATATTGTTCCAACGAAGTCTTTTTAACCTGGCCTTTTTTAGTAGCCATAATTACGTAATGGTTCTTAATGTACTCTTCGTCTTTTAAGTCTTGAGTACACACAAAAGCCTTAACCTTATCGTCTTGCTCTATGTTTATTAAGTTTTGTATTGCTCGCCCTTTACTTATTTTGGTTCCTTCAGGAATTTCAAAAACGCGCATCCAGAAACATTTTCCTTTCTGGGTAAAGAACAGCATATATTGATGGTTTGTACCTACAAATAAATGCTCTAGAAAGTCTTCATTTCTTGTAGTACTTCCCTTCTGCCCTACGCCACCACGTGCTTGTTTTTTATATTCAATAAGTGGAGTTCGTTTTATATAACCTGCATGAGAAATAGTAATAACTACTTTATCGTCAGGAATCATATCTTCGATACTAAAATCACCTCCAGCATATTCAATTACAGAACGACGACCATCATCATATTTGTCCTTGATATGAGCTAATTCATCTTTAATGATTTGCATTCGACGTTCCTTTTTCGCAAGAATGTCTTTTAAATCATCGATCGTATTTTTAAGCTCATCGTATTCTGCTCGAAGCTTGTCTTGCTCTAGTCCAGTAAGCTGACGCAAACGCATTTCAACTATTGCTTTGGCTTGAATTTCAGTAAGCTCAAAACGCTTAATCAAGTTATTTCTTGCCTCTTCAGCATTTGATGATGCTCTAATGATCGCAATAACTTCATCAATATTATCAGAAGCAATAATTAAACCTTCAAGAATGTGTGCGCGCTCTTCCGCTTTTCTTAGCTCATATTCTGTACGACGCACTACTACTTCATGACGGTGCTCCACAAAATAATGAATCAACTCTTTTAGATTCAATAGTTTCGGACGACCGTTTACTAAAGCAATATTGTTTACACTAAAAGAAGTTTGTAATTGCGTGTATTTGTAAAGCGTATTTAAAACTATGTTTGGAATAGCATCTCGCTTTAAAATATACACGATACGCATCCCTTTTCGATCTGATTCATCGCGAATAGAAGAAATACCTTCTATCTTTTTATCATTGATTAAATCGGCTGTTTTCTTTATCATATCAGCTTTATTTACCTGATATGGAATTTCGGAAACGATAATACATTCACGTCCTTTCACTTCTTCAATACGCGCCTTGGCACGCATTACTATACGTCCACGTCCTGTTTTGAAAGCTTCTCGAACACCATCGTACCCATAAATTGTACCTCCTGTTGGAAAATCTGGAGCTTTCACATGTTCCATCAAACCTTCTATCTCGATATCATTATCGTCAATATAAGCTACCGTAGCATCAACAACTTCTCCTAAATTGTGAGGCGGCATATTAGTTGCCATACCCACGGCAATTCCACTAGCTCCATTTACTAATAATCCAGGTACTTTGGTTGGTAAAACGGTAGGTTCGTGTAATGTATCATCGAAGTTTAATGAATGATCAACAGTTTCTTTATCGATATCTGCCAACATATCTTCCGATATTTTGCGCATACGTGCTTCGGTATAACGCATTGCAGCAGGACTATCACCATCGACAGAACCAAAGTTTCCTTGCCCGTCGACTAACATATAACGCATACTCCATTCTTGCGCCATACGTACCATAGCATCGTAAACTGAAGTATCGCCGTGTGGGTGATATTTACCCAATACTTCACCAACGATTCTTGCAGATTTTTTATGTGCACTATTTGCTCTTACCCCTAATTCGTACATTCCATATAGTACTCTTCTATGTACAGGTTTTAAACCATCTCGTACATCTGGTAAAGCCCTAGAAACAATTACAGACATCGAATAATCGATGTATGCAGACTTCATTTGGTCTTCTATGTTAATAGGAATGAGCTTTTCTCCTTCAGCCATAATTATTAATAATTATTAGAAATTCTAACAAGCAAAATAGGTAAATAACTTCTAAAAACAGGACGGCTTAACTTTTAATATTTACAATTTATTAACAATATGTAAGCTTTGAAGCGTTGATAAATAATCGTTAAAAACAGACAAATATTCATGACAGTTTATAATATTTGATAAAAGGGTACGACTATTGCTCAATTGTATCATACAAAAACATTATTTTAGTGTAAATACTGATTTTGTAATGAGGGTATTCCTCAACAATCAAAAAATGAATTTTCAACTTTAATGATCCATATTTTGAAGTTGAATACTAATACTAAGCGTATGGATGATAATTTTTCAGGAAGAGTAAAAGATGTGATTGCATATAGCAAGGAAGAAGCATTACGCCTAGGTCATGATTTTATTGGTACCGAACATCTAATGTTGGGTCTTTTGAGAGATGGTGGCGGAAAAGCAATTGATATATTATATGCTTTAGATGTTGATTTAAGTCATTTACGTAGAAAAGTAGAAATTTTAACTCCTGCTAATTCTAACGTAGCTGTAGCTTCTAACGATAAAAAGAATCTACATTTAACACGACAAGCAGAACGTGCTCTAAAAACAACCTTTTTAGAAGCCAAATTATTTCATAGTCCTACTATTAACACAGCACATTTATTATTATGTATTTTAAGAAACGATAACGACCCTACAACAAAGTTGTTAAATCGTTTAAAAATAGATTATGATGCTGTTAAAGACCAATTTAAAGGTATGATACACGAAGACGACAACACGTACAACAACCCATTATCAGATGCTAACTTCCCAGAAGGTAGCGACGATGGCGATGATAACGAAAAAGAAAACTTTGGAGGAACTTCATCTGGTAATGGAGGTGCAACCAAAACTTCAAAAAAATCTTCAACACCCGTTTTAGATAATTTTGGAAGAGACCTTACCGAAATGGCCGAAGAAGGAAAATTAGATCCTGTGGTCGGTCGTGAAAAAGAAATTGAGCGTGTTTCTCAAATTCTAAGCCGTCGAAAAAAGAATAATCCCTTACTAATTGGAGAACCTGGTGTGGGTAAATCGGCTATCGCTGAAGGTTTAGCTTTACGTATAACACAACGAAAAGTTTCTAGAATTTTATTTGGAAAGCGTGTTATTACTTTAGATTTAGCAAGCCTTGTTGCAGGAACCAAATATCGTGGGCAGTTCGAAGAACGAATGAAAGCCGTAATGAATGAGCTTGAAAAGAATGATGATATTATTCTTTTTATTGATGAAATTCATACTATCGTTGGTGCTGGTGGCGCAACAGGAAGTTTAGATGCTTCTAATATGTTTAAACCTGCTTTAGCTCGAGGTGAAATTCAATGTATTGGTGCTACTACTTTAGATGAATACCGAAATTCTATTGAAAAAGATGGTGCCTTAGAGCGTCGTTTTCAAAAGGTAATTGTAGAGCCTACAAATATTGAAGAAACTATTGAAATTCTGAACAATGTTAAAGGTAAGTATGAAGAACATCACAATGTTATTTATACCCCAGAAGCATTAGAAGCTTGTGTTAAATTAACGAATCGATATATGACCGATAGATTTTTACCTGATAAAGCTATAGATGCTTTAGATGAATCGGGATCGCGTGTTCATATTACTAATATTGATGTTCCTAAGATGATTTTAGATCTAGAACGTAAATTAGAAGAAGTTCGAGATCTAAAAAATAGCGTAGTTAAGAAGCAGAAATATGAAGAAGCTGCAAAACTACGTGATGATGAAAAAAATATTGAAAAACAGTTAAAAGCAGAACAGGAACGCTGGGAAGAAGAAGCCAAAGCACATAAAGAAATCGTTGATGAAGAAAATGTGGCTGATGTGGTTTCTATGATGACAGGAATTCCTGTGAATCGTATAGCACAAACCGAGATTGCGAAGCTAGCTGATTTACCTAACTTAATTCAAGGTAAAGTAATTGGTCAAGATCAGGCGGTTGAAAAAGTGGTTAAAGCTATTCAACGTAATCGTGCTGGCCTTAAAGACCCAAATAAACCTATTGGCTCATTTATATTTTTAGGGCAAACTGGGGTAGGAAAAACACAATTGGCTAAAGTATTAGCCAAAGAACTTTTCGATAGCGAAGAAGCGCTTATACGTGTTGATATGAGTGAGTACATGGAGAAATTTGCCATTTCACGCTTAGTTGGTGCCTGGTTATGTGGGCTATGAAGAAGGGGGACAATTAACGGAGAAAGTACGTCGCAAACCCTGTTGTTCTACTTGATGAGATTGAAAAAGCACATCCCGATGTGTTCAACATGTTACTTCAAGTACTCGATGATGGTTATTTAACTGATAGTTTAGGGCGTAAAATTGATTTTAGAAATGCTATTATCATTATGACTTCGAACATTGGTGCTAGAAAATTAAAAGATTTTGGTACTGGAGTCGGTTTTGGAACGAATGCACAAAAATCGCAGGCTGATGCTAATGCCAAAAGCGTTATAGAAGGTGCTTTGAAAAAGGCATTTGCTCCTGAGTTTTTAAATCGTATTGATGATGTGGTTGTATTTAATGCTTTAGAAAGAGACGATATTCACAAAATTATCGATATCGAGCTTAAAAAACTTTTTGCTCGTATTAAAGATTTAGGATACGATCTTAATTTAAGTGATAAAGCTAAAGACTACATTGCCGATAAAGGATTTGATAAACAATACGGCGCTCGACCTTTAAAAAGAGCTATTCAAAAATATATTGAAGATACCTTGGCTGAAGAAATCGTACAATCCAAATTAAAAGAAGGTGATACTATTTTCATGGATTTAGATGAAGCAAATGGTGAATTAATAATTAAAATAGATGCTGACGAGGTAGCAGAATAGCATCAAAAATAAAATTTATATAAATAGAGGCTGTCTAAAAAGCTAAAAATCCTCTAAACGAACATTGAGCGAAGCCGAAATGTGGTTTGATTATCAGCTC